>NZ_JBMDIS010000073.1:0-33660 GCF_057808775.1 Pseudomonas sp. FG86
CCCACATTTAAGCCGAGGAGCATCAGTTAGATAGTCGTGGGCTCCCGAGCCGCCACAGGTTCAGGGCCACACCAAAGCCGTGTAGATCCCCACCCCTGGCAACCCCCCACTATCCATTTTCGGCACAAATGCGCAAACCCTCCACAGGGCGGAATGGAACTTGCGTAATAACCGACCCGTAAGCCTTGCAACTGAAAAAGGTTGGGTCAATGAACAACAACAATATGCTGGTGCCCACCGCCTCTGCGCTGGTTCGATCGACATTACCCTTCCAGCGTTGGCAGACGAACGACATCGATGAGCACGCTCGCAATATGGACGGTTGGCACGTTCGCTATGACCAACTATCACCGGGCCCCTTTACAGGGGAGCTGATCGAATTCCGCTCGGGCTGGATGCAACTGGCACGCGACCGCTCTAATCAGGCCATGATCAAAAGGGGAACGGCCTGGAAAGGCGCGATCACGTTCAGCTTGCCCCTGAGTGCCAGCGGCGCGCTGTATTGTTCGGGGCATCCGATCCATGAGCCTAGCCTGCTGGTCGCCCATGGCGAAAATCTTCCCGAACTGCTCACGCCACAACACTTGGATTTGCTCAGTGTGGCGATTGAAGAACAGGCGTTGGAGCATGTCCTGGAGCGTCAGGGCAGCCAGTTTCGAATTACCGATCTTCCCAAGTGTTACCGCCTGGGCAACTCATCGGTGCAACGTGAACTCATGGCGCTATTCGATGAACTGGCGGGCTGCGATCAGGGGCGTGATGCGGTGCTGGGGCATGACTCGATCCGTCGCGGCATACGCGATGCGGTGATGCTGCACTTGTTGGAATTGGTGGCGCCGGATCAAGCGCCGCCGCTCAATCCCACGGCTCGCAAAAGGATGGTCGACCGCGCCCGCGAATACGCGTTGAGTCACCTCGACGAGCCGCTGTCGATCCTCGACCTGTGCAATCACATCGGCGCCAGCCGACGCAAGCTCCAGTACTGTTTTCAGGAAACCCTGGGGATCAACCCGGTGGCTTATCTGCGTGCGCTGCGCCTCAATGCGGTGCGACGTGAACTGCGAATGAGCACCCAAGCCCATGGCGTACAGGAAGTGGCGGCGCGCTGGGGTTTCTGGCACCTGAGCCGGTTCTCCAGCGATTACCGCACGATGTTCGGCGAAAGCCCTTCACAGACCCTGCGTCGCACTCAACTCTGCTGAAAACGGATAACCGGCTCACGTCACGCGTTACTAGGATGGCCCACACCACTTGATGGGAGGGGCATTCGATGATTAACAAGAATAATGCAAGCACCGTGCGTGTGACGCTGTTTACGCTGGGACTGGTCGGTTGCTGCGCCAGTGTGCACGGCACCGAGAATGGTTCGCCGACCACGGCCGTTGGTGTCTACGATTTCGGCGCGGGGATGATGCCGCCCGCCACGCCTTTTGGGACAGTGGGGGTGCGAACAGCGTTTTACTCGACCAATGTGCAGAAAGATCGCCACGGGCGTTCAGTTGACAACCATTTTTCTCTGGATGTCTTGTCCATCGCGGCCGCGTATATGCGCATGACGGATCACACCGTGCTGGGCGCTAACTATGGGTTCGGCATGGTGGTGCCATTTTTCAAGATGGACGCTTCCCTCCAGGTACCGACACCGGCCGGCCCGCTGAACCTGGAAGCCGATCCGTTTCGATTGGCTGACGTGCAATTTCTACCGGTGATCCTGCAATGGAATCTGTCGCCGAATCTGTTTATCAACACCCAGTTGCAGATCCAGACGCCCACCGGTGACTACGACAAGAATCGTCTGGTCTCCCCAGGGCTCAATCACTGGACGTTCTCACCGATCGTCAACGCTACTTACATCACCGACAGTGGCTTTGAGGTTTCTTCCAGCTTTGAAGTCGACGTCAACACCCGTAACCCTGCCACCGATTACAAAAGCGGTGTGGAGTATCGGCACGAGTTTGCCGTCGGTCAGCATGTGGGGCCGTGGATCCTGGGCCTGGGGGGTTACTACTACCGCCAGTTCACCGACGACGATGCGCCCGGGCTGCAATCGGGCAACCGCGCGCGGGTGCTGGCCGTCGGCCCGGCAGTGAGCTACTTCAAGCCCGGCCTGCCGGCCGTGTGGCTGCATGCCTACAAGGAAACCGACGCCGTCAACCGTGCCCAGGGTTACACCGTGGCGCTGCGTATTTCTCAAAGCTTCTAAGGGGCTGGCCATGAACTCATCACATTCCGATTTTCCCGCACCACGGCAAGCCACCGGGCGCCGTGAAGGGCTGGTGCTGATGCTGGGCAGCAGCCTGACCATCATGGGGGCGGCCATGGTGGCGCCGATCCTGCCCAAGCTCGGGGCCGAGTTCGGCCCGCTGGAACCGCGTGCCGACTTGTTGGTGCCGTTGGCGGTCACCGGGCCGGCACTGGCGATTGTGCTGTGCGCGCCCCTGGCCGGCTGGTTGGCCGACCGGGTCGGGCGCAAGGCGTTGCTGGTGATCGCCACCCTGTTATATGCCGTGCTCGGAGCCATCCCGGCCCTGCTGGATAACTTGCCCTCCATCGTCGGTGTACGCCTGCTGTTCGGCGCGGCGGAAGCGGTGGTGATGACCTGTTGCGCCACGCTGATTGCCGACTATTGGCACGGCGAGGAGCGGCTGCGATACATCAATCGGCAAGTGGTCACCATCGGTCTGGTCGGCTCGCTGTTCTATGTGGTGGGCGGCGCATTGGGCGAACACTCCTGGCGCCTGCCATTCCTGTTGTACCTGCTGCCACTGTTGTTGGTGCCGATGATGATCAAGGTGCTGTGGGAACCCGCGGTCGCCCGCCGACCCGTCGAGGTGGCTGAACAGGGCAGGGTGGCCGTGCTGCCCCTGGTGCTCGGTTATCTGCTGATCCTCAGCGGGATGGTCCTGAGTTTTATCGTGCCGATCCAGGCGCCGGTTTTACTCGTCAGCCTCGGCGTTACCTCAAGCACGATGATCGGGCTGTCGGCGGGGGGCAGCCTGCTGGCGACCCTGGGCGGTTCGTTAGCCTGGCCGCTGCTGCGTCGGTGCATCGGTATCCCCGGCTGCAATGCGTTGTTGCTGAGCCTGTTGGGCTTGGGGTTGTGGCTGCTGGTGCGAGCGCCGAGCTACACCATGGTGTTGCTGGCAGTGCTGATCCACGGCCTGGGCGCCGGGCTTCTGGTGCCTAACGCGATGGCGCCGGTGATGAATGCCCTGAGTGCGAAAACCCGCGGGCGCGGTTTGGGCGGGTTCACGGCTTTTCTGTATTTCGGTCAATTTGTCAGCCCGCTGGTGGTGGCCTTGCTCAGCGTTTACTCGGGTGACGTACGTCGTTCAATCCTGTGGCTGGCCTGCGCCAGCTTCGCCTCGGCCCTGGCATGGGCCCTGGCAGGCCTGCAAGCGCGGCGCAAAGCGCTCACCCAGGCATTCAGATCAAGTCATTCATAATCAATAGGAGATGAACATGGACATCCACAACCTGCTGGACAGCGAGGACGCCACCGGTTTGGCCGAGTGGGTCAGGCGCGGTGAGGTGCAGCCCGGCGAGCTGCTGGAAGCGGTGATTGAGCGTATCGAACGGATCGAACCGCAGCTGAATGCGGTGGCCGAGCGGCTCTACGATTCGGCGCGGCAGGCGGCACGCGCGTCGCGACCCGCTCACGGTGTGTTTGCCGGGGTGCCGACCCTGGTCAAGGACCTGTTTTCGCCGGTCAAGGGGGCCGCGATGACCAATGGCTCACTGGCGTTGGGAGGCGCGCGCGCAGACGTTGAAGCCGAAATAGTCACCCGTTTGCGCGGCACCGGTTGTTTGATTCTCGGCACCAGCACCTCTCCCGAATTCGGCACGTCCTACTCCACCGAGTCCACTCGCTTTGGCGCGACGCGCAACCCCTGGAACCTCGAGCATAGCGCGGGCGGTTCCAGCGGCGGCGCGGCGGCCCTGGTTGCTGCCCGTGTCGTCCCCTTTGCCCATGGCAACGATGGTGGCGGCTCCTTGCGCGTCCCTGCGTCATGTTGCGGTGTCTTTGGTTTTAAACCGAGCCGTGGCCTGCTGCCGTCGGGGCCGATGATTGGCGAGGGCTGGGCCGGCATGGGCACCCCCCATGGGATTACCCTGTCGGTCCGTGACAGCGCCGCGTTGCTGGATGCCACGGCCGGGATCGACCTGGGCGCCCCTTACGCGGCCCCCCTGTCGGCACAGCCCTATGTTTGCGCAGTGCAACGTGACCCTCGACCGCTGCGGATTGCGTTGGTCGAGCAACTGGGGCCCTGGCCGACCTCCGATGAGTCTGTGGACGCCGTGCGCCAGGCTGCCAGTGTGTGCCAAGCCTTGGGCCATCGTGTTGAACCGGCCACATTGCCGGTGGTGCTGCCGGAGTTTCTCGATAAGGTCTTCACCATCATTGGTGCAGGTACCCGGCATTACGTCGAGGTGTTGGGCCAGATGCGCGGATGTGCGGTACGGCCTGAGGAACTGGAGGCGCGCACCCGGATCATTCTGCGCACCAAGGGCGACGTCAGCGGCGCGCAGTACGCCGGGGCGGTGGAGTGGATACATGCCTTGGGCCGCCAATTGGCGATGTTCATGCAGGACTACGACGTGATACTCACGCCAACGTTAGCGCGTGAACCGGTACGGATAGGTGAGCTGGACCTGCAAGACGATCGCTTGAGCCTGGAGGCGTTGGTTGAGCGTTTCCACAGTTATTCGCCGTTCACGGCGGTGTTCAACGCCAGCGGGCAACCGGCGATGTCGGTGCCGCTGTACTGGAGCGCTGCGGGCTTGCCGATGGGCGCGCACTTCGCCGGTCGTTTTGGCGAGGAAAGTACCCTGTTCGCACTCGCCGCGCAGTTGGAGCGCGCCCAACCCTGGCGCGGGCGAATCCCGCCGTTCAATGCCTGCCGGCGGCCCGCTTCAGCGCTGTAATCAGGGGCGAAACAGGGTGGCTGCCAATGGTTATCAACGCGTACCACGGGTAGCCCCCTGTCGTTATTTTTGATCTTGAGCTACCCTTCAGATAAGGATTACAAAGTATTTCGGAAAAGCTCCAGGCGTCATCACACAAATGCTCCAGCCTGCGGTAGGCCGACTGGTCGGTGTAGGCCAGGCAAGTCGGTGGCGTGATAGTCCATCCAGTCATTGCTGAGTGTTTTACCGCAGGAAGCACAGGGAAGAATCATTCGCGAAGGACAGGCAAAGGAGCTGCAGTGGCTGACGATGAAATGCTGCAAACCCTCGAGAGCGTGCTCGCCTGCCTGTCAGGTGCTGTGGTCGCGCTGGATCGAGCTGCTCGGGTGGTCGCAGGCAATCCCGCGTTCTCACATCTGCAAATCCAGAACGGCGTTCGCCCCGCCACGGGCTGCGAATTTATCTCCCTCCTGCGGTCCGAAGACCATGGGTTGTTTTACGCTGCCCTGGAAAAGGCGGCGGGGAAAACGCGCGCGGTTTTCGCGGCGTTGAGCCGGGTGTCGTGCGGGTTGGACATCTCGCTCACGGTATGGCGCGACGATTATTTTATTGTCGAGGTCATTGCCCGCCAGGCGCCATCGCCCCCGCAATCGAGTACCGAAAGTTTCTCGGACATTCCGCTCAGGTCCATTTTCGATTCCTCGGGTACCGGCCTGGCGCTGGTGGCGCTGGACGGTCGTTGGCTACGGGCCAATGGCGTCATCTGCACGCTGCTGGGCTATAGCGAGGCGCAACTGCAAGCCACCACGTTCATGGCGCTGACCCACCCCGACGACCGCGAGGTCGGCAAGCAGTTGATCGACGAACTCAAGCGCGGTGCAAGGCCAGGCGCTACGTTGCATAAACGCTATATCCATCGCGACGGGCGCGTGGTGTGGGTCAGGTTGACCGTGGGCCTGGTACGGGATGATCAAGGCCAGCCGGTCTGCTTCGTGTCCCAACTGGAGGACATCACCGAGAATTGGCAGCTTCGCGAAACCTTGATGGGCAGCGAACTCAAATTTCTCACCCTCGCGGAAAACTCACCCAACATCATTGTTCGCTACGACCGCAATCTGTTACGCACTTACGTCAACCCGACCTTTCTGCTCTTGACCGGCCGGTCTTATGACGAGTCGATAGGCGTCAGCCCTGGCGAGGGCGCAGGTCACTATCTCAACCAGCTGCGTCATGTGGTTGCGACGGGGGAAACGGCGCAATTCCTCGACAGCTGGACCTTCGAGGGCAGTACCGAGTATGTCAGTTGTGCGGTCAGCCTGATGGCCGAGCGCAGTCATACCGGTGAGGTGATCGGCGTGCTGGCGCTGGCCCACGACATTACCGAGCTGCGCAAGCAACAGGTCCTGGAAGACGCGCGCCTGGGGATTTTCGAAAAAATGGCGACCGGCGGGGCTCTGGAGGAGACGCTGGCGTTGCTGGTGGGCTATTTGCAAATGGCCTTGCCCCATCGGTCCTGCGGGGTACGGCTGGCAGAGCCGCTCGGCATCGGGCTGGCGACGTACAAGGCCTCTACTGGACTGGCGGCATCCAGTCCCGCTGCTGGCTGGTCTGAACCGATCGTCGACAAACAAGGGCGCGTCCTGGGCATTTTCGAGTTGTCCCTGTCTCCCGGCGACGAGCCGGATGAGAGCGATATCCTGCGCGTACGCCAGACGTGTCACATCGCGGCGATCGCCATCGAACGCTGGCAGTCGGAGTCGTTACTCCGGGAGCGCGAGCGTCGTTACCGGGACATTTTCGACCACACCCTGGACATGCTGTGCCTGCTGGAAATGACCTCGGTCGGTGACCTGCGTTGCGTCGAGGTCAACCCTGCGTTGTTGCGCGCGCTGGGCAAAGCGCATGGCGAGGTGATCGATGAGAGCCTGGCGTCGATCTTTGGTCGGTTGAGCGCGCAAAAAATCCAGGCGCTTTGTGAGCAATGCACGGTGGTCGGACGCGTGATCGAGTCGGATGAGGGCATGGTGCTGCGTGACGAAGTTCGTCAACTGCACTTGACCCTGGTGCCGGTAGCGGACTCGGCCCGGGTGGCTCCGCGGATCCTGGTGATCAGTCGCGACATTACCCTGTTGGCCAGGGCTCGGCAGAAAGAACTCGAACGCCAGCACGACATCAACGCCCTGGTTGAAAACAGCCCGGACGCTATCGTGCGCGTGAGTGCGCATGGCCAAGTGCTGTACGTCAATGCGCAGCTGAAAAAATGGGTGGGCGGGGCGTGGCCGGAACTGATCGGAATGCCCATGGATGCGGTGGCCCCCCTGAACAACCAGGCTCAGCTGTTTCGCGAATTGGTGGCTCAGGTGATCCAGCAGAATAAAGCGACGGAGCAAGAGTTTCTCCTCTCGGGGTTGAAGGCCGCGCCCAAAGTCGTGCTGATCCACTTTGTGCCGGAGGTCGACGGCCAGCGGGTAGTCAGCGTGCTGGCGGTGGGGCGCGACATTTCCAAGCTGCGTGCTGCCGAGCGGCGGCTGGCCAATTCGAATGCACAGTTGCGTGATCTGTCGACCCGCCGCGAAACGGCGCGCGAAGAGGAGCGCAAACTGATCGCCAGGGAAATCCATGACGAACTGGGCCAGCACCTGACCGCACTGCGCATGGGCATATCGCTGTTGAGGTTTCAGTTCGGTGCCAGCACGCCCGAACTTACCCCGCAGGTCGAGCGGCTGATGGTACTGACCGATAAGACCATCCAGGTCGTACGGGATGTCTCCACCAGCCTGCGACCGTCTGCGCTGAACCTGGGGCTGGTCTCCGGCCTGGAATGGCTGACAACCGAGTTTGTCACCCTGACCCGGGTTCCTTGCACGTTGCACCTGCCTTCGATTCCCCTGACGCTCCCCGATACCCACATCACCGCAGCGTTTCGCATCGTGCAGGAATCGTTGACCAATATCGCTCGCTACGCCGAAGCGACACAGGTCAGCGTCACCCTGAGCCCGCAGGAAACCCACTGGCTGCTGGAGGTCCAGGATAACGGCAAGGGGTTTGACCCGGATGCCGTTGGCCGCAAGACCTTAGGGTTGGCCGGGATGCGCGAGCGTGGCCTGATGCTGGGCGGCAAAGTGATTATTTTCAGCCATCCCGGACACGGCACTACGGTGCAAGCGTTCATTCCGATGCACAAGGATACGTACTGATGATTCGCATGCTGATTGCCGATGACCACACCATCATGCGCGAAGGGCTCAAGCAGTTGTTCATGCTGGTCGCCGACGTCCAGGTGGTGGCCGAAGCCGAGAGTGGTACCCAAGTGATCGAGCTGTTGCGCCAGGTCGAGATCGACCTGCTGCTGCTCGACATGAACATGCCGGGTATCAGTGGCGAGATCCTGATTGCCCGGCTGCATACCCAGTACCCGGATCTGCCGATCCTGGTGTTGAGCATGCATAACGAGATTCACATCGCGCAACGCGCACTGCGCGCCGGTGCGCTCGGCTACCTCACCAAGGACCGCGACCCCGAGACGCTGTTGGCTGCCATGCGTCGCGTGGCCAGTGGTCAACGCTACCTGGACCCCAACCTGGCCGAGCAGATTGCCCTGCAGAGCAGTGGCTTGAAGCAACACACCTACGTGGAAAGCCTGTCCGATCGCGAGTTCCAGATCCTGCGCTTGCTGGCGCATGGCATGAGCGTCAACCAGATTGCCGAGCAGTTGGTCATCAGCAACAAGACCGTCAGCACCCACAAGACGCGGCTCATGGAAAAGATGGGGTTCAGCTCCACCGCAGACATTGTGCGCTTCGCCATGACCTTGGGTATTTCGTGATCAACCCCCGCGGGTAGGGATTTTCCTACCCGGACTCCCGGTATCCCTACCCCAGAATAGGGATGGTCCGATGGCAGCAGTGCCATTATTGGGCCAGCATCTGTCTCAGGCAATCGAACAGCCGATCAACCGGCGACGAGATGCTTTGAATGGGAGACAGACCGTGAGCGAACAGACCACCCCGCCTTCGACCGCTTTGACGCTGTTTCCCGTGGCTTTGGCCGGTCTGCTCGGTGGCCTGGCAGTTGCCTACAGCAATGGCTTCAGTGCGTGGTCAGTGGGCGTGGCGAGTCTGTTGTTGGCGCTGTGCATCGGCCTGGGCCTTTGGGCGAACCGCGGCTACCAGGTCCAGTGGGCCCGCCTGCGCCAGCAGCTCGATCAGCCGGCAGTGGCCTCGGCGGCGTTGGCCGTCGATAACGGCCTGGCAGACGTGTGCCTGAGCGTGCTTCCGATCTGGTCGCGGCAGATAGAAGCGGCTCGAGCCATCAGCGAAACCTCCATCCTCAAGCTCAGCGAACGTTTCGGCACGCTGTCCTCGAACATCAGCCACAGCGTGGCCAGCAATGGCGGGCAAGACGCCTCCCAACAATTGGTCGACTTGCTGGAAGTCGGCCAGCAGGACCTCAACTCCATCGTGGTGGCCCTGCGCACCGCGCTGTCGAATAAAGAGAGCGAACTCAAGGAAGTCATGCAGCTCTCGGGTTTCACCGAGCAACTTCAGCAGATGGCCAAGTTCGTCGGTGACATCGCCAGTCAAACCAACCTGCTGGCCCTCAATGCGGCCATCGAAGCGGCGCGAGCCGGTGAGGCCGGGCGAGGTTTTGCGGTAGTCGCCGATGAGGTGCGCAAGTTGTCGAGCATGTCCGGCGAAACCGGGCGCAAGATCAGTGAAACCGTGATCACCGTCAACGCTGCTATTGCCCGTACGGTGCAGATGTCCCGCCACCACGCCGAGCAAGACACCGTGACCCTCGCCGATTCGGAGCGCGTGGTCTCTCAGGTCATCGAACATTTTCGCGCTACCGCCCAGACCCTCGTACGCAACAGCCATGACTTGCAGCAGCAGAGTACCGGCGTCGCCGACGAGATTGCCGAGGTGCTGGTCGCCTTGCAGTTCCAGGATCGCGTCAGCCAGATGTTGACCCTGATTACCGGCGACCTGGGCAAGCTGCAGCAGCAACTGGACGAGCGCCAAGCGTCGAGCCTGAGTGGGCATGCGCTCCCTCCGATGCGCAGTGACCGTTGGCTGCAAGAGCTTTCAACGGCTTACACGATGCCGGAGCAGCACGCCATTCATGGCGGTCAGCCGCACGCCAAGGCCGAGGCCAACGAAATCACCTTTTTCTAGAGGAGTTCTTCCGATGAGCAAAACCATTCTGATCGTCGACGACTCGGCCTCCATCCGGCAGGTGGTGAGCATCACGCTCAAAGGCGCCGGTTACGACGTGATCGAAGGCTGTGATGGCAAAGACGCACTGAGCAAGCTGGACGGCCGCAAAATCCACTTGATTGTCAGTGATGTGAACATGCCCAACATGGACGGCTTGAGTTTCGTCAAGGCCGCCAAGCTGCTGCCGGCCTACAAGTTCACGCCGGTGATCATGCTGACCACTGAGGCCAGTGATGCGATGAAGCAGCAAGGCCAGGCTTCCGGTGCCAAGGCGTGGATGGTCAAGCCCTTTCAGCCTGCACAAATGCTTACCGCCGTCTCCAAGTTGATCCTGCCATAGCGATGACCAGCGACTGCTGGCCAGGAGGTCTCCATGAAAAGCCCCACCCCGATGCTCCGTCGTATCCAGGTCATGGAAGGCCCCCTGACGATCTACACGGCGACTGAACAAAAAGACGTGTTGTTGTCGTTGTTTCCCCTGGCCCATGAGGTCGAGTTGGACTTGTCCAATGTCGACGAACTGGACAGCGCCGGCTTGCAACTGTTGATCCTCATCAAGCGCGAGTCGCTCAAAGAGGGCACGCAGTTGTTGCTGAGCAACCCCAGCCCGACGGTGACCGAAGCGATACGGCTCAGCGGCCTTGACGACTACTTCACCAATGCCTCTTTCCCCCTGTCGGTCGGAGCATGATCGTATGGCCCAGCCCATGAACATGGATGACGTGCTGCAGACTTTCATTGCCGAGAGTCGCGAACTGCTGTTGCAGATGGAAGATGCGCTGCTACAGATCGAGAAGTCGCCGCAGGACCTGGACACCATCAACGGCCTGTTCCGCGTCGCCCACACCATCAAAGGCTCGGCCGGCTTGTTTGGCTTGATGCCCATCGTTGAGTTCACCCATGTCGCCGAAAGCGTCCTGGATCGGGTACGCAGCCTGGAAGTGCGGGTCGACGAGGCGTTGAGTGCGTTGTTCCTCGACGCCCGTGACCATATCGGCCAATTGATCGACCTGCTGGCCGAGGATGGCAACCTCGATCGATTGGACGAACCGTTGCAGGTCCAGGGCCAACGCCTGGGTGAGCGGCTTGCCCTGTACCTGGACGGCTCGGTCGCGACCGCTTCGCCCACCCCTAAAGGGGAGCCGTCGTCGACGGATGAGCAAGGGGCAAGTCCTGGCCACTGGCATTTGTCCCTGCGCTTTGGCCCGGATGTCCTGCGCAATGGCATGGACCCCTTGGCGTTCCTGCGCTACCTGAGCACGTTGGGGCGCTTGCTGCATACCGTCAGCCTGTTCGACGCGTTGCCGCCGCTGGCGTCCATGGACCCGGAAACCAACTACCTGGGGTTTGAACTCGCGCTGGCCAGCGACGCTTCCCGTGAGGTTATCGACGGCGCCTTTGATTTTGTGCGCGACGACGCGATCGTGCAGATCCTCGCACCCCACGCCACTGTCCACGCCTGTCGCGCGCACATCGATGCATTGCCGGAAGACAAGGCTGCGTTGCTCGAGCTGCTGGTGCGTTGCGGCACATTGACTGAGCCCCAGGCCGTGCTCGTCGCTCAGGAGGGCGAGCACGCAGCGGCCGAGACGCGCGACGAGCCTGATGCAACACAGGACTCGAACACGCCGGTGATCAAGGCCGGCAAGAGTGCAGCGAGTCATGAAAGCAACCTGATTCGGGTCGATGCCGGCAAGCTGGATCAACTGATCAACCTGGTCGGCGAGCTGATCATCGCCGGCGCCGGAGCCAACCTGGTGGCGGTGCGTAGCGGGATTGGCGAGATGATCGAGGCCACCAGCCTGTTGTCGCGGTTGGTGGAGGAGGTCCGTGACTCGGCATTGACATTACGCATGGTGCAGATCGGCGCGACGTTCACGCGTTTCCAGCGTGTGGTGCGGGACGTATCCAAAGAGCTGGGCAAGGACATCGTGCTGCACATCGGCGGTGGCGAGACCGAGCTGGACAAGACGGTTGTCGAGCGTATCGGCGACCCGCTGACGCACCTGGTGCGCAATGCCATGGACCATGGCATCGAACCCGCGTCCACGCGCCTGCAACGTGGCAAGCCGGCCCAGGGCACGGTGCGCCTGAACGCCTATCACGAATCCGGCAGCATCGTGATCGAGGTGTCGGACGACGGCGGTGGCCTGGCCAAGGACAAAATCCTCGCCAAGGCCCGCGAGTGTGGCCTGGTGGGCGAAGGCCAGCAACCCGCGGACAAAGACATTCTGAATCTGATTTTCGAGCCGGGTTTTTCCACCGCCGACCAGGTCAGCAACCTGTCCGGGCGCGGCGTGGGCATGGACGTGGTGAAGCGCAATATCACGGCTTTGCGCGGCAGCGTGAGCCTCGAGAGCGAAGAGGGGCAGGGCACCACGGTGCGCATTCGCCTGCCGCTGACGCTGGCAATCATCGACGGTTTCCTGATCGGGGTGGGCAAGGCTTCCTATGTCATCCCGCTGAACATGGTCGAGGAGTGCATCGAGCTGGCGCCGGAGCAATCGGCAGGCACCGGCTACCTGGACCTCAGGGGCGATGTGCTGCCGATCTTGCGCCTACGGGACATGTTTGATGTGCAAGAACCTGGAGGTAACCGAGAAAACGTGGTCGTCGTGCAATACGCAGGCCTGCGTGCCGGCCTGGTGGTCGATCGCTTGCAGGGGGAGTTTCAGACCGTGATCAAACCATTGGGCAAAGTGTTTGGTGAGGCCCATGGACTGGGCGGGTTCACGATCCTTGGCAGTGGAGCCGTCGCCCTGATTCTGGATATACCCAATCTGTTAGGACTCGTTGCCAAGGACGCCACCCACCGTTCGATCCCAAGTCCTTTATCGACTCAATGAAGCGTCATCAGGAGTTCCTCGCCATGACCGTTATCAGAAACATCATGTTGTTGGTTTTCACGGCCGTACTGGGTGTTGTCGTGTTGGGCGGCACCAGCTTTTACCTGACCGATAAAATCAATACGAGCGCCAGTTATGCCAATGCCAATACGGTCCCCAGCTTGCTGGACATCGACCGTGCCGCCGCGGCCTTCACCGACCTTCATGCCTTGCAATGGCAGCATTTGAACGATCCCGAGAAAAATGTCGTGCCGAGTTACGCCGAGAGCGTGGCCCAGCGTTTCAGTGTCATTGCCAAAGCCCTGGATCACTATCAGGCCGAGTTGATCTCCGACGACCATGACACCGCACTGTTGAAGCAAGTGCGTGGTCGCCTGGAGGAGTTCGCCAGCTTGCAGGCGCGTTTCGACACGTTCGTCGCCAGCGGCGATCAAGCCTCGGCCCGTGCCTTGATCGAGGCGAGCCAGCCCTTGCAAAACGCGGCGTTGACGGCGATCAGTGATCTGCGCGAATACAACCTGGAACTGGGGCGCAAGGGCCAACAGCTCGCGACCGCCACCGAGAAGAATGCACGCTACATCATCCTGTTGGTGAGTGGCCTGACGCTGTTGGCAACCCTGCTGATCGGTGGGTTGCTGGGGCGTAGCCTGATGCGCCAGCTCGGTGCAGAGCCTTCGGTGGTTCGAGCCTTCGCTGCACGTTTGTCCGCCGGCGAGCTGACGGCAAAGGCAACGCTGCGCCAGGGTGACACCACCAGCCTGATGGCGAGCATGCAGCAGTTGGGCGCGAGCCTGCATGAATTGATCGCGGAGATGGACCGTATGTCCAGTGAACACGACAAGGGTGACATTGACGTGCAGATCGATGCAGGCCGCTTTCATGGCAGTTATCGCTCCATGGCCCAGGGCATCAACGATATGGTCAACGGCCACATCGCGGTCAAGAAAAAAGCCATGGCCTGTATCCGTTCGTTCGGCGAAGGCGATCTGTCGGCACCCCTCGAGCGCTTCCCAGGCAAAAAAGCCTTTATCAATGAAAACATCGAGCTGTTGCGCACCACTATCCTGGCGCTGATCAATGAAATGCAACACATGTCCAGCGAGCACGAAAAAGGTGACATCGACGTCATGATCGATGTGGATCGCTTCTCGGGTTCGTACCGTGATATCGGCCAGGGTATCAATGACATGGTCAGCGGCCATATCAGCGTGAAGAAAAAGGCCATGGCCTGTATCCGTTCGTTCGGCGAAGGCGATCTGTCGGCGCCGCTTGAGCGGTTCCCAGGCAAAAAAGCCTTTATCAACGAGAACATCGAGCAACTGCGGGCTAACGTCCAGGCACTGATCGAAGACACCCGCCAGATCAGTGACAGCGCGCTGATCGGCAAGCTGGACACCCGCCCTGACGTGACACGGCATCAGGGTGACTTCCGCCGCATCATCCTCGGCATCAATGGTTCGCTGGATGCGATCATCGTGCCGATTACCGAAGCCATGGAGGTGTTGTCGGCGATTTCCGGCGGCGACCTGACCCGTAGCATCAACGGCGACTATCAAGGCAAGTTCCTGGAGCTCAAGCACTCCGTCAACGGCACCGTGGAAAAACTCTCGGAAATCATCGCCGAAGTGCGCGGCTCGGCGGACTCGCTGTCCAGTGCCTCGGAAGAGATCTCCGCGACGGCCCAGAGCATGGCTCAATCGGCGTCCGAACAGGCCGCATCGGTGGAACAGACCTCGGCATCGATGGAGCAAATGTCGGCGTCCATTGCCCAGAACACCGAGAATGCCAAGGTGACCGATGGCATGGCGGGCAAAGCCAACAAGGAAGCGTCCGAAGGCGGTCGAGCCGTCAAGGATACCGTGGCAGCGATGAAGACCATCGCCGAGAAAATCGGCATCGTCGATTCCATTGCCTACCAGACCAATCTGTTGGCGCTCAACGCCGCCATCGAAGCCGCGCGTGCTGGGGAGCATGGCAAGGGGTTCGCAGTGGTGGCGGCAGAAGTGCGCAAACTGGCCGAGCGCAGCCAGATTGCCGCGCAGGAAATCGGTGAAGTGGCCAAGAACAGCGTGGCCTTGGCTGAACGCGCGGGCAACCTGCTGGACGAGATCGTGCCGTCAATCGCCAAGACGTCGGACCTAGTGCAGGAAATTGCAGCCGCCTCCGAAGAGCAATCCATCGGCTCCGAGCAAATCAACAGCGCGATGTCGCAGATGAGCCAACTGACCCAGCAAAACGCGTCGGCTTCCGAGGAACTGGCTGCGACGGCCGAGGAGATGAGCGGCCAGGCCGAGCAGTTGCAGGAACTGATGGGCTTTTTCACCGTACAGACCAAGCGCGCCGGGCGGACGGTCTCGATGCCCGCCACCAGCCGTGCGACGTTCACCCATGATCAGGACAGCCATTCAGAGAGCGGTGGTTTCGTCCGCTTCGGGAGTTGACCCATGAGTGCCTCAGCCGTTATGCCGGGCACTTTCGAGCCACCACTGCAAGCCGAGGAACCCTTGCAGTACCTGACCTTCCTGGCGGCCCAGGAGATGTATGCGGTCAACACCCTGAGTGTTCGCGAAATCATCGAATACAACCAGGTGACCAGCGTGCCGATGATGCCGGCGTTCCTGCGCGGGGTCATCAACCTTCGCGGTTCGGTGGTGCCGGTGGTGGACCTCAAGGCCCGGTTTGGCCAGGGGACGACGGTCTTGGGCAGCCGCACGTGCATTGTCATCCTGGAGGCGGCGAAGGAGGGCGAGTCCCAGGTCCTGGGGGTGGTGGTGGACTCGGTCAGCGAAGTGATCGAGATACTCGATGCGGATATCAAGCCCGCCCCCGCCTTCGGTAATCACATTCGCACCGACTTCATCCGGGGGATGACCAAGGTGCGAGGCGACTTTGTCACGCTGCTGCAAATTGAGCATGTTTTGTGTGTCGATGAGATGGCCGGCTTGATGAAAGTGTGACGCGAACGGCCGCGCCCCCAGGCGCAGGCGGACAGTAACTGATCCGAGGTGAATCATGGCGCTATCCATCGAAAGTCCAGGCAATGCCACGGCCTCAAGCCCAGGCCAGTACCTCACCTTTGAGCTGGGGGAGGAGATGTTCGCCGTCGGCACGCTCAACGTACGAGAGATCATCGAGTATGGGCCGATCACCAGTGTGCCCTTGTTGCCCCCCAGCATTCGCGGGGTGATCAACCTGCGAGGCGCCGCGGTGCCGATACTGGATCTGGGGGTGCGCTTTCGCGGCGAACGCACCGTACAGACCTCAAGGACCTGCTTTGTGATCCTGGAGGTGCAGGCCAATGCCGTGCGCAAGCCGGTGGGCATCATTGTGGATGCGGTCAGCGAAGTGCTCGAGATCGCCGGGCAGGACATCGAACCCTCGCTGAACTTCGGTACCGACGTCAGGGCTGATTTCCTGTTGGGCATCGGCAAGCTGGAGAGCGGTTTCGTGCTGTTGCTGGATGTCGGTCGGGTGCTGTCCCTGGAGCAGGTCGATGCACTGGCGAACCTTGAGTCTTCGCTGCCTGCGACCGTCTGATTCTTTCTTGGAAACGTCCTTATGAACGTGATTCTGTCCGACGCCGAGTTTCAGCAATTTCGCAATCTCATTCATCAGATCGCGGGCATCAGCCTGTCCGATGCGAAGAAACAGTTAGTGAGCGCTCGGCTGGCCAAGCGCCTGCAAGTGTTCAAGCTCACGAACTACGGCGCTTACTACAAGGTGCTGATGCAGGACAGTGCGGAACTGCAGGTGGCGATCGACATGCTGACCACCAACGAAACCTATTTCTTCCGCGAGCCCAAGCATTTTGATTTCCTGCGTGATGTGGCGCTGCCCGAACTGCGCGGCAGCGGGCCGTTGCGCGTATGGAGTGGCGCGTGCTCGACCGGGGAGGAGCCCTATACCCTGGCGATGGTCCTGGCGGACAACCTCGCCGGTCGGCCCTGGGAAATTGTCGCGTCGGACATCAGCAGCCGGGTATTGGACAAGGCCCGCCTGGGGCGCTACCCCCTGGACGGGACACGCGGGATTCCCGAAGCACTGCTGCATAAATATTGCCTCAAGGGTGTCGGTACCAACCACGGGTGTTTCATGGTCGAACCGGCGCTGGCGTCGCGGATCGACTTCCAGGCGATCAATTTGAATAACCCGTTGCCGAAACTGGGGATGTTTGACGTCATCTTCCTGCGCAACGTGATGATCTATTTTGACAACGACACCAAAGTGCAGGTCGTCAAGCGGCTGGTCAGCCACCTCAAGCCGGGTGGGTATTTCATTGTCAGTCACTCGGAGAGCCTCAATGGCATCACCGATGAGCTGCGGCTGGTCAAGCCTTCCATCTACCGGAGGCCACATGCCTGATTCCCGCGAGGTGTTCCTGAATCCCGGCGAGTGGTTTTTCGGCGCTGGCTCGATTCGGCTACGAACCGTGCTGGGGTCGTGTGTGGCCCTGGTGTTCTGGCATCCCCGGCACTTGCTGGGCGGCATGTGCCACTACCTGCTGCCGCAGCGCGCGGTGGCCAAGCCCGGTGTGCTGGACGGGCGCTACGGCAATGAGGCACTCGAATTGTTGCTCGCACGGATACACGCGAGCAAGGTCCGGCCTGCCGAGTTCAGGATCAATGTCTACGGTGGTGGGGACATGTTTCCCGGGCTTGCGCGTGCGGATAACCACTACGTCGGGCAACGCAATGTCGAGCAAGCCAGGCGACTGCTCGACCTGCACCAGTTGCCTTGCCACAACTTCCACGTGGAAGGCGTGGGGTATCGCACCGTGGTGCTCGATCTTGCCACTGGCAACATTGAACTCAACTACCTGGCCCTGCAACGACCCCCCGGCAGACCCCATGGAGAGCGTACGACATGAGCCTTATCAAAGTGCTGATCATTGACGACTCCGCCGTGGTTCGCCAGGTACTGACGGCGACCCTGGGACAAGACCCCGCTATTGAAGTGATTGGCGCAGCCGCGGACCCGGTGTTCGCCATGGAAAAAATGAACAAGCAATGGCCGGATGTCATTGTGCTGGACGTCGAGATGCCACGGATGGACGGCATTACGTTCCTCAAGAAATTGATGGCCGAACACCCCACGCCGGTGGTCATCTGCTCCACATTGACCGAGAAGGGCGCGGCCACCACCATGCAGGCACTGGCTGCCGGCGCGGTGAGTATCGTGACCAAGCCACAACTCAATTTGCGCCAGTTTCTGACCGACAGCGCCGATGAACTGGCCGGTGCCGTCAAGGCCGCAGCCCGGGCCAACATGAAGCGGATGGTGCCGTCCGGGGAGCGGGTCCCCGTCAGGTTGAATGCCGACGCCATACTGCCTGGGAGCACTCAGGCGATGGCGCGCACCACCGAAAACATCGTTGCCATCGGAACGTCCACGGGAGGGACGCAAGCGTTGGAGCTGGTGTTGACCGCCTTGCCCAGGGTCTGCCCAGGCATTGTGATCGTGCAGCACATGCCTGAACACTTCACGGCGGCGTTTGCCGAGCGGCTCAACCGACTGTGCGAGATCGAGGTCAGAGAAGCCAGGCATGGCGACCGGGTCATGCCCGGCTGTGCGTTGATTGCACCCGGTGGCCGGCACATGTTGCTCAAGCGCAGTGGTGCCCAATACCAGGTAGAAATTGTCGACGGCCCTCCCGTCAGTCGGCATCGCCCTTCGGTGGATGTGCTGTTTCGCTCGGTTGCCCGCAGTGCGGGGGGCAACGCCCTGGGCATCATCATGACGGGCATGGGGGACGATGGCGCCCGCGGCTTGAAGGAAATGCACGACAACGGTGCCCGCACCCTCGGCCAGGATGAACAGTCCTGTGTGGTGTACGGCATGCCCAAGGAGGCCTTCAAGCTGGGGGCCGTGGAGCGTGAGCTGCCCCTTGAGCATATTGCGGCGGCGATTTTGCAGTCGATGCATCAGCGTCGCTGAGGCTTCGGTCCGTGTGTGAGGGGCGGCAGGACACCCTGCGCCCCAGGTTCAAAGACTCGCGTTTCGACAATGTGGTCTGGGGTTCGGGCTAGAGCTTTTTCGCCATGTCCCTTAACACGAACTTCTGGATCTTGCCGGTCGAGGTCTTCGGCAACTGCGTGAACACCACCGTGCGCGGGACCTTGAAGCCCGCCAGGTGTTCTCGGCAGAAACTGATGATCTCGGCTTCGCGGACGTGGGGGTGGTCGGCCTTGAGGGTGATGAAGGCACAGGGCGTTTCACCCCATTTCTCATCGGGGCGGGCGACGACGGCTGCTTCCATGACGGCCGGGTGGCGGTACAGCACACCTTCGAGTTCGATGGTGGAGATATTCTCGCCGCCGGAAATGATGATGTCCTTGAGCCGGTCGCGGATTTCCACGTAGCCGTCGGGGTGGGTCACCGCCAGGTCGCCGGTGTGGAACCAGCCGCCTTCGAACGCTTCGGCGGTGGCGGTCGGGTTCTTCAGGTAGCCCTTCATCACGGTATTGCCGCGCATGAAAATCTCACCGATGGTCTGGCCATCATGGGGCGTGGGTTCAAGGGTTTTCGGGTCGGCGACCATCACGCCTTCCAGGGTCGGGTAGCGCACACCTTGGCGTGCCTTGATCTGCGCCCGTTCTTCCAGGGGCAGGGCATCCCATTCGGCGTGCCAGGCGCAGAGGGTCACCGGGCCATAGACTTCGGTCAGGCCATAGACGTGGATGACCTTGATGCCCATTTCTTCCACGGCACCGATCACCTTGGCCGGTGGAGCGGCGCCGGCGACCATGGCGTTCACCGGGTGGTCGATGGCGGCCTTGGCCGAGTCCGGCATATTCACCAGCGCGTTGAGCACAATCGGCGCACCGCACAAGTGGGTGACCTGGTGCTCGCGGATCAGATTGAGGATTTTCTGCGGATCGACTCGGCGCAGGAACACATGCACCCCGGCCAAGGCCGTGATGATCCACGGGTAGCACCAGCCGTTGCAGTGGAACATCGGCAGGGTCCACAGGTATACGGGGTGGTTGCCGATCGCCCAGATCATCTGGTTGCCCAGGGAGTTGAGATAGGCGCCGCGGTGGTGATAGACCACGCCCTTGGGGTTGCCGGTGGTCCCCGAGGTGTAGTTCAGCGAAATGGCCTGCCATTCATCCTCCGGCCACTGCCAGGCGTAGTCCGGATCGCCTTCGGCCAGGAAGGCCTCGTAGTCCAGTTCGCTGACCGGCTGGCCTTCGCCGTATTCCGGGTCGTCGACGTCGATCACCAGCGGCGGATGGTCCAGCATGCCAATGGCGGCATGCACCACGTCATGGAACTCGCGGTCGGCGATCAGTACCTTGGCTTCGCCGTGGGCCAGCATGAACGCGATAGCCTCGGCATCCAGGCGCACATTGAGTGCATTGAGGACCGCGCCAATCATCGGCACGCCGAAATGCGCTTCGAGCATGGCCGGGATATTGGGCAGCATGACGGCCACCGTGTCGTTTTTGCCAATCCCGCGACCAGCCAGGGCAGACGCCAGGCGTCGGCAGCGACGATAGGTTTGCGCCCAGGTGGCGCGCACCGATCCGTGGATCACGGCAGGGTAGTCGGGATAGACGCTGGCGGTGCGTTCGATGAAGCTCAACGGCGAGAGGGCGATGTGATTGACGCTGGTCGGCGCGAGGCCTTGCTCGTAAATGGACATGGTGCAAATACCCGGTGGCTGATTATTAGCTCTATTGGTCGAGGTGCTGGTCCTGGCCGCTCGGCGGACAACGCTGGCCTTGAGGCTTTAGCGTAGGCAAGCCGGCCCCAGCAGGAAAAGCGCGGTGACTTCTCCGGCCGCTTTTATATACTGTTCGCACGGATATATGGAAGTACTACCTGAGTTGTATAGTATATCTACTATATGTCGCTCACCGGCTTTCCCTCTGCATAGGTTCGATGATGATAGGCAACTCTGTGCGCGTGCCGCGCTGCTCGCCGCTGCTCGATCATGACCCGCAGCCGAGCCTCCTGTTGGACGCCCAGGCCCGGCCGCTGGAACTCAATGCCGCGCTGCGGGCATTGCTCGAGCAGCTGTCCCTGGCCGAGTGCGAAAGCCTGTTGCCGGTCAATTACGTGTCGCTCGTCCAGGCGTGCCTGGGGCAGGCGCGGGCGATCGAAAATGTCGAGGCGCAGTTCGCCGACCGCATCCTGGTGTGGACCTTTATTCCCGACCCTGGGGGCAATCGCGTACTGGCCCGTTGCCGGGACGCCAGTGCGCAGATTGCCGCCGAGCGCGAATCGGTCAAGGCCAGGCGCTTGTACCGGCTGATCATCGAAAACACCACCGACCTGATTTCCCGGCACACGCCCGACGGCTGTTTTCTCGATGCCTCGCCGGCGTCCTGGGCCTTGCTGGGGTATTGGCCGGGGGAGTTGCGTGGGCGCCCGGCGCAACGCCTGTTTCACCGCCAGGGCTTGGCCAGGCTGGCGCGTCGCGCCCGTGAGGGCCTGGAGCAGGACGGTTACTACACGATGACCTATCGCATCCGCCATCGTCAGGGGCATTACCTGTGGTTCGAGACGGCCTGCCGGGCAATCCGCGAGACCTACACGGGGGCGGTGGTGGAGGTGGTCAGCGTGTCCCGCGATATCACGGCCAGGGTCCAGGCCGAGGAGACCACCCGGCGCCTGGCCGAGGTGGTGGAGGCCCACACCGACCCCGTGTTGTTTATCCAGCCCGGCGGGGCCGTGACCTATCTCAACCCTGCCGCTCGACGCATCCTGGGGTTGCTTGAATCGCCGCAGATGCCGAGCCTGGCGCAGTTTCTCGGCAGCGAGGTCCTGGCCTGCCTGCACCGCGAAGGCTGGAGCAATGCGGAACGCCATGGCCGCTGGAGCCTCGACACGCGCCTGCAACCGCTGGGTGGGGCGGTGACGGTGCCCGTGGTGCTGATGTTGCTGGCGCATCGCTCTGCCAGCGGCGAGCGTTTTTATTCCCTGGTGGTTCGCGACCTCACTGAACGGGAGTTGCGCGAGGCTCAACAGCGTCATCACCAGGATGAACTGGCCCACACCGCGCGCCTGGTGACCCTGGGGGAACTGGCGTCGGGCATTGCCCATGAAATGAACCAGCCCCTGGCGGCCGTGGTGAACTACGCCAACGCCAGCCAGCGTTACCTGAGTGCCCTGGGCAGCGACTCCCCGGCGGCCGAACGGGTGGCGCAGGGCCTGGAGCGGATCTCCGTGCATGCCAACCATGCCGCGCAAGTGATCAAGCGCCTGCGCGCATTCCTGCGCAAGGGCCGACGGCGCATGGAGGCGTTGAACCCCCGGGAGGTGGCCCGCGAAGCGGTACGCCTGTGCGCCTGGGAGGCCGGCGATTGCCAGGTGACGATCGAGGATCGCCTGCCGGATAATCTGCCGCTGATCTACGCCGACCGCGTGCTGCTGGAGCAGGTGCTGTTGAACCTGCTGCGCAATGCCATCGAGGCGAATCGCGAAGCCCATCCCGGCCGGCCCTCGCGCCTGGTCATCGGCGCCGCGGCGCAGCGTGACGGCTGGGTGCAGATCGACGTCAGCGACCAGGGCCCCGGTGTATCACCGGCCCAACTGGAGCAGATATTTACCCCGTTCTACACCAGCAAGGCCAATGGCCTGGGCCTGGGCTTGTCCATGAGTCGCAGCATCATCGAAGGTTTCGGTGGCGAGTTGCAGGCTGTGCCGATGTCGGCAGGCCTGCAAATGTGCTGTCGCTTGCCGGCACATGCCCAGGGCGGTGCAACACAACAACAACAGGAATGAAGGCATGGTCAGCGTGACGGAACAGGTGGTGTATGTGGTGGATGACGACCAGGGGATGCTCGACTCGACCGTCTGGTTGCTGGAGTCGGTGGGCCTCAAGGCGCTGCCGTTTACCAGTGGCCGCGACTTTCTTGAGGCCTGCGACAGCCGCCTCAATGCCTGCGTGCTGCTGGATGTGCGCATGCCCGGCATGGGCGGCCTGAATGTCCAGGAGCACATGCGCAGCCGAGACTTGCACCTGCCGGTGATTTTCGTCAGTGGCCACGCCGACGTGCCGATCGTAGTCCGTGCATTCAAGGCCGGTGCCCATGACTTTATCGAAAAGCCCTACAACGAACAGTTGCTGCTGGACAGCGTGCAGCAAGCCCTCAGCAAAGCCGATCAGCGCCACAGCCTGGGCGAGGGGCCTGCGCGGGTCCAGGCGCGCCTGCAACAACTGACGCCACGGGAGCGCGATGTGTTGCTCCCGCTGGTGCAGGGCTACACCAACCGGGAAATCGCCGAGCAGTTGGGTGTCAGCGTCAAGACCATCGATCTGTATCGCGCACGGGTGATGAAGCGCATGGCGGCCAGTCATTTACCGGAGCTGGTGGGCATGGCGATTGCCGCCGGCCTGGTCGCCCCCCTGCACCTGCGCTGAGGCGGCTCAGGCCACGGCAACCTGCAGGCTCGGCCGCTCACTGGGCCTTGTCGCCAGCATGCGCTCGATGGCACCGGTGAGCAGGTTCTCCAGCAGTTCGGTGCGTTCCGCCTCATCCAGCGCCTGATCGGCCAGCCAGCTCGGCGCGTTGTTCAGCAGCGTGGCGATGGCGTGGCCAGCGGCTTGCAGGGCCTGGGCACTCAGGCGCCGCGGCCGGCCGAGCATCTGCAACAGTCGGCGTTCGTATTGTTCGCGCAACTGCCGCACCCGCAGTTGCTGGTCTTGCGTGAGACAACCGCTGTCACGCTCCACCAGGCGGAAATGCCAGGGCATCTCTTCATGCAGCCTCAGGTGCGCGTGGATCAGCCGTTGCAGATTGTCCTGGCGCGAGCGTGGTCGCTGCTCGACGCGCCCCAGGGTGGTCAGCAGTTCTTCGTAGAACTCTTCGATCAGGTCCAGCAGCAGATGCTGCTTGCTGGGATAGTGGTGATACAGCGAGCCCGGGGTGAGCCCCAGGCTGCTCGCCAGCTCGCGCATGCCGACTTGACCGAAGCCTTTGCTGGCCAGCAGTTCCAGGGCCTTGTTGCGGTGTTCGCACAGGCGCGAGCGATATTCAGCCATAGCTATGGAAGCCGCGCCCGGTCTTGCGCCCCAGGTAACCGGCGGCGACCATCTCCCGCAGCAGCGGGGCGCTGCGGTATTTGCTGTCCTGGAAGCCGTCGTAGAAGGCCTCCAGGATCGCCAGCAGGGTATCCAGGCCGATCAGGTCGGCCAGGGCCAGCGGGCCGATCGGCTGGTTGCAGCCCAGGCACATGCCGGCGTCGATGTCTTCGGCGCTGGCCAGGCCCTCCTGGAGCACCAGGATCGCTTCGTTGATCATCGGCACCAGGATGCGGTTGACCACAAAGCCTGGGCGATTGCCGGCGGTGATCGCGGTTTTGCCCAGGTACTGGGCCAGCTCGATGGCCTGGGCGTGGGTCGCGTCACTGGTCTGCAGGCCCCGGATCACTTCGATCAGGCCCATCACCGGCACCGGGTTGAAAAAATGCAGGCCGATAAAGCGCTCGGGGGCGTTGACGCTCGCTGCCAGTTCGGTGATGGACAGCGACGAGGTATTGGAGGCAATCACGCACCGCTCATCGACGTGCGCGGCGATCTGTTGCAACACGCGTCGTTTCAGCTCGAGGTTTTCCGTGGCGGCCTCGATCACCCATTGCACAGGCGCCAGGCTGGTGTAGTCGGTGCTGGTGCGGATCTTGTCCAGGGCGGCGTGCTTCTGCGACTCGCTGAGCAGCCCCTTGCTGACCTGGCGATCAAGGTTCTTGCCCACCGTGGCCAGGGCTTTTTCCAGGGCACCGGCGCAGATATCCAGCAAGGTCACGTTAATGCCGGCCACTGCGCAGACCTGGGCGATGCCGTTACCCATGGTGCCCGCGCCGATTATGCCGATAGTCTGCAAATTCATCGTCAGTCTCTCTTCTCAAGGTGCGCTGCCTTTGCAGGGCAGGCACGCCTTGCAATACGGAGCATTGGGCGAGAGTCTAGGGCCCGACAATGTGGCGGCCTATGCCGTAACCTGTCAGTTGTATTGGCGTTTCTTACCATGTTCACGCTACAGGACCCCAGAATGATGCCCACGCGGGAAAAGGATTCGGTTGCCGTCTACTTCGTGCAGGTCATGATCCATGCGCTGCGCGACCAGCCTGAGCGGCAGGCCGCAGTGCTGGCCGAAGCGGGCATTGCGCCGGCGCTGCTGAATCAGCCCGAGGCCCGGGTGCCGGCCAGTGCGTTTGCGGCGTTATGGCTGATCCAGATTCGCGAGTTGAACGACGAGTTCTTCCGGCTCGATTCCCATGGCATGCCGCCGGGCAGTTTCGCCCTGATCTGCCGGGGGCTGATCCAGGAACCGAACCTGGGCAAGGCACTCACCCAGTGCCTGGCCAGTTTCTCCCTGTTCCTGCGCGATTTTCGCGGCAGCCTCAGCGTGCAGGGCAAGCGCGCGGTGCTGCGCCTGGAGGCCGGCGGCGGCGATGACGACACCCGTCGCTATGGCGAAGAAACCTTTCTGGTGCTGATGATCAGCCTGCTGTGCTGGTTGGGTGGCCGACGCGTGCCCATCGATCGCGCCGATTTCCGCCATGCCCGTCCGCCCCAGAGCGACGACCTGCTGCTGTGGGGCTACAACCTGACGTTTGGCGCCGAGCGCACCGAAATCGAATTTGCCAGCAGCTACCTGCACCTGGCCGTGGTCCAGGACCTGGCTTCGCTCAAGGTGTTCCTGCGCAGCGCGCCGCAATGGCTGGTGATCCGCTTTCGCAACCCCCATGGCGTCTCGACCCAGGTGTACCAGCGCCTGCGTGGCAGTCACTACAGCCAATGGCCGGCCCTGGAGGACTTGGCGGTGGACTTGCACATGAGCCCCAGTACCTTGCGCCGACGCCTGGAGCGCGAGGGCTGTTCGTTTCAGGAGATCAAGGATGAAGTCCGGCGCAGCATGGCGCTGGAGCTGCTGTGCCAGACGCGGGCCAGCATTGGTGAAATCGCCGCGCACAGCGGTTTCCAGGAGCCCAGCGCGTTTCATCGGGCCTTCAAGAAGTGGACCGGTGAAAGCCCTGGCCGTTACCGCGACCGCGTCCAGGGCAAGCCCTAATGCCATTTCAGTTAAGCGTACATAGCCTTCTGTAGGAGCGAGCTTGCTCGCGAAGAACCCGCAGGCGCCGCGTTCATTCAGGAAGCACGCGTTATCGTTGACGTTTTTCGCGAGCAAGCTCGCTCCTACAAAAAGCCTTAACTGAATGAGCCCGCTCCCCACCGTTACAGTGTTCCTCCTTCAGTGAGAGTGTCCGTTTACGTCAGTTTTTCGACGGATTTGGTAATTGCCAGGGCGCACTCGCTCAACGCTCAATAGCGCTATGTGCTGCGGGCTCCGCAGTACACCTGGGTTTTTGCCGATGGCCGTTTGGGTCAATCGCCAGCGGCGAAGGCGGTAGCAGCCTGTCTAACGAGTCAACGAGGAAAGCAGCAATGAGTGGTTATGCCCATCCGTACCGCGATACCGAATTCGTGCTGGAGGAACTGGTCGGGTTTGAGCGGTTATGCGCGAGCGCCGGGCTTCAGGATGTCAATAACGAGTTGGTCTCGGCCATTTTGAGCGAGGCCGGCCGCTTGGGTTCCGGCGTGCTGGCACCGCTCAACCGGGTCGGCGATACCCAGGGGGCGCGGTTGGGCGAGCAGGGTGTGCAGGAAACGCCGGGGTTTGCCGATGCCTATCGGCAGTTCCAGGAGGGCGGCTGGCCCTCGTTGACGGCGGCGGAGCAGCATGGCGGGCAGAACCTGCCCAACGTGATCGGCACGGCCGTCAATGAAATCTGGCACAGCGCCAATATGGCGTTCGCCCTGTGCCCGATGTTGACCCAAGGCGCCATCGAGGCCATCGCCCATCACGGCTCGGCCGAACTGCAGGCGCACTACCTGCCCAAACTGGTCAGTGGCGAATGGACTGGCACCATGAACCTCACCGAACCGGATGCTGGCTCCGACCTGGCCGCGATCAAGAGCCGGGCGGTCCCCCAGGGCGATCATTACCTGATCAGCGGCCAGAAGATCTTCATCACCTGGGGCGACCACCAGATGACCGACAACGTCGTGCACCTGGTGCTGGCGCGGTTGCCAGAGGCTCCGGTGGGCGTCAAGGGCCTCTCATTGTTCGTGGTGCCGAAGTTCTTGCTCGACGCCCAGGGCCGGCCAGGTGCGCGCAATCATGTGCAGTGCATTTCCCTGGAACACAAACTGGGCATTCATGGCAGCCCCACCTGCGTGATGAACTTTGGTGACCCCGAAGGGGCGGTCGGCTATTTGCTCGGCGAGCCGCACACGGGCCTGGCTTGCATGTTCACCATGATGAACCACGCCCGCCAGAGTGTCGGGTTGCAGGGGCTGGCGATTGCCGAACGGGCCTACCAGCAGGCGCGTCAATACGCCAAGGACCGCCTGCAAGGCTCGCGTAAGGACGGCAGCCGTTTCTCGATCATCCACTTTCCGGATGTGCGCCGGATGTTGTTGCAGATGAAAGCGTCCATCGAAGCCATGCGCGCGTTGGCCCTGGTGGCCGCGGCGGAAGTCGACCGTGCCGCGTGTGCGGCCACCGCGGACCTTGCGCGCCAGCATCAGGGCCGGGTCGACCTGTGGACCCCGATCGTCAAGGGCTGGCTGACCGAGCTGGCCCAGGAGGTCACCTCCCTGGGCGTGCAAATCCACGGCGGCATGGGGTTTATCGAAGAGACCGGCGCGGCCCAGCATTATCGGGATGCCCGTATCCTCACCATTTATGAAGGCACCACCGGTATCCAGGCGCTTGACCTGGTTGGGCGCAAGACCCTGCTGAACCAGGGCGAGCTGTTGAACAACCTGCTGGATGAAATGCATGAAACCGTCGAGCAACTGCACCGCATCGACGCCCTCGCGTACCAGGCGGTGACGCTGGAGGCTGCACTCGGGGCCGGACGCCAGGCCTTGTCCCTGTTACTCGACCAGGCCAAACACGATGGGGATTGGGCGGGCAGCGTCAGCGTTAACTACCTGATGCTGTTCGGCTACCTGTCGGGCGGCTGGCTCATGGCGCGCTCGGCGGTGCAGGCGCATGCGCGCCTGGCCGCCGGCACGGGCGACGCCAGCTTCCTTGAGGCCAAGGGCATCAGCGCACGTTTCTATGCCGAGCAACTGCTGCCCCGCGTGCACGCCTTGCTGGCGGCGATCAGCGCCGGGAGCGCGAGCATCATGGCGTTGGAGGAAGAGCAGTTCTGACCGCCGCGTTGTAGCGTTTGCAGCCGGGGGTACCTCACGGCTGCAGACGCCATTGGCCAGGGCAGCGTCAGTTGCATGTGTTATGAGGTAATAACGTCGAAATTGGCCGCTGTGGCGATAAATGGGGACAAAAACGCTGCCTGCCATTCAACATTCATAAAAACGTAACAACACTGCTGCAAAGTTCGGGAGCCCTTAAACACAAGGAGTTCCCTTAATGAAAAGCTTGATGAAGTCTGTTGCACTCGCCGTTACGGTATCGCTGTGCGGCACCACGGTGTTCGCTGCCGAGAGCGTCCGCCTGACCGGCTCCGGCGCCAGTTTCCCTGCACCGATCTACCTCACCTGGTTCAAGGACTTCAGCAAGAAAAGCGAAGGTGTCACTGTGGATTACCAATCCAAGGGCAGCGGTGCGGGTGTACAGGACTTCCTGAATAAAACCGTCGACTTCGCCGCCAGTGACTCGGCGATGAAAGACGAAGACATCGCCAAGGTCGCCGAAGGCGCGCAGTTGCTGCCGATGACCGCGGGCGAAATCGTGCTGGCCTACAACCTGCCGGGCAACCCCAAGGGCCTGAAGCTGCCACGGGATGTGTACTCCAACATCTTCCTGGGCAAGATCACCAAGTGGAACGATCCGCAGATCGTCGCCGCCAACCCTGACCTGAAACTGACCGATACGCCGATCACCGTGGTTGTGCGTGCAGACTCCAGCGGTACCACGGCGGTCTTCACCAAGCACCTGGCAGCGATCAATCCGCAGTTCCAGAAAGAGCTGGGTGAGGGCAACACCGTCAACTGGCCAGCCAGCGACAAATTCATCAAATCGCCCAAGAACGATGGTGTGACCGCCACCGTACGCCAGACCCCGGGCGCTATTGGCTACATCGAATACGGCTTCGCCAAGCTGGCCAAGGTTGACTTTGCCCAACTGCAAAACAAGGCCGGTCATTACGTCGTGCCGAACGCCGAAAGCGGTGCCGAAGCCCTGGCCGCGGTGAAAATGCCGGAAAGCCTGGTGGCCTGGCTGCCGGACCCGGACGGTGCCAAGTCGTACCCGATCACCTCCTACACCTGGATGATCTTCCGCAAGCAGAACGGCAACCCGGCCAAGGCCAAGGCCATGCGTGAAATGGTCGAGTACAGCCTGACCGAGGGGCAGAAAATCGCCGACTCGATGGGTTATATCCCGCTGCCGAAATCGGTCGTGGACCAGGTTCGCAAAGCGTCCGCCAACATCCAGTAACGCGCTTAGGGCCTCTCTCGGTGTGTGCTGCCAGGCATGCCGGGAGCGTTTCCCCCCTGTTCCGGAACTCGCCAATGAACACACCTTTTGTCGTACCGGTTAACCCGGATTCTGCCTGCCAGCCACCGTCTACGAAGGATTTCCTGGTTGACCGGACCTTCCGTGCGCTTGCGCGAATAGGGGTGGTGCTGGTGCTGGCATTGGTCTTTGCCTTGGTCTTCGAGGTGGGACGCAAAGCCCTTCCCGGCATGGAAAAGCACGGTTTTGACGTATTGCTCGGCAGCGTCTGGGACGTCAACCAGGGCAAGTACGGCATTCTGCCGGCTATTTGGGGCACGCTGTACAGCGCCCTGATCGCCTTGTTGATCGCCGGATTTTTCGGCGTCAGCATGGCGATTTTCCTGACCCAGGACTTCCTGCCCGCCAAGCTGGCCGCCGTGTTTCGTACCATCGTCGAATTGCTCGCCGCGATCCCCAGCGTGGTGTACGGCCTGTGGGGCATCTACGTGGTGATCCCGGCCATTCGCCCGCTGACGGCCTGGTTGAACACTGAACTGGGCTGGATCCCGTTTTTCGGCACGTCCTTGAGCGGGCCGGGGCTGCTCCCGGCGGCGCTGGTACTGGCCATCATGATTCTGCCGACCATTGCCGCGGTGTCCCAGGACGCCCTGACCGCCGTGCCGATGAAAACCAAGCAAGCGGCCTATGGCATGGGCACCACCCATTGGGAAGCGATCCTCAAGGTGATGGTCCCGTCCGCTGCCACCGGTATTTTCGGCTCGCTGGTCCTGGGCCTGGGCCGCGCGCTGGGTGAAACCATGGCCCTGGCCATGCTGGTCGGTAACGCGAACAACATCTCCCTGTCGCTGTTTGCCCCGGCCAATACCCTGGCGGCCTTGCTGGCGCTGAACTTCCCCGAAGCCGGGCCGAACGAGATCGAGGTGTTGATGTACGCGGCACTGGTGCTGATGTTGATCACGCTGATCGTGAACGTCTTCGGCTCCATGATCATGATGTATGCCCAACGGGGTAATAAGTGATGACTGATCTCACTGCAGCAACCGACCTGACCGCGCCCGCAGGCGCGATGCCCAGCTTGCAGCGCAAGTTCGAAGGCCGCGCCCTGCGTAGCCTGGTATTGACCACTCTGGTCTGGGGCGGCGCGCTACTGGCCAGCGTGCCGCTGATCTCCGTGCTCTACATGCTGATCATGCGCGGCGGGGCGCGCCTGAGCCTGGAAGTGTTCACCGAGTTGCCTCCGACGGGGTTCGAGACGGGCGGTGGCTTCGGCAACGCCATGGCCGGCACCTTTGTGATGGTCGGTATCGCGGCGGCTATCGCCGTACCGGTCGGCATCATGGCGGCGATCTTCCTGGCCGAACTGGGGCCGGACAGCAAGCTGGCCAACGCCTCGCGCTTTGCCGCCAAGATGCTCACGGGGCTGCCTTCCATCCTGGCCGGGGTGTTTGCCTATGCCCTGGTGGTGATGACCACCGGGACCTACTCGGCCCCGGCGGGCGGCGTGGCACTGGCGGTCCTGATGCTGCCCATCGTGGTGCTGACGGCGGAAGAGTCGATGAGGATGGTGCCCAAGATCATGAAGGATGCGGCCTACGGCATGGGCTGCACACGCTCGCAGGTCATCTGGAAAATCGTCTTGCCCACCGGCCTGCCGGCGATCCTCACGGGCGTCATGCTGGCCGTGGCGCGAGCGGCGGGCGAAACCGCGCCGTTGTTGTTTACCGCGCTGTTCAGCAACTACTGGATCTACCACGACGGCAGCCTGGCCGTCATGAATCCGACGGCCTCGTTGGCCGTGCTGATTTACAACTTTTCAGGCATGCCCTTCGACAACCAGCTTGAGCTCGCCTGGGCGGCCTCGCTGGTGCTGGTCATGATCGTGCTGGTCGTAAATATCGTCAGCCGTATTTTCGGCAAGCCCAAGTATTGAGAACGGGAGCACCTGAATTTTGAACGTATCAACTGCGCAACGAGCCGCTCCGTTTGTCACCCAGGCGCCTGTGGTCATGGACTGCAAACTGGACAAGATTTTCTACGGCAACTTCATGGCCGTGCGTGACAGCCATGTGCCGATCGAAAAAAACAAGATCACCGGCTTCATCGGGCCTTCCGGCTGCGGCAAAAGTACCGTGCTGCGTAGCCTCAACCGCATGAACGATCTGGTGAAGGGATTTCGCTTCGAGGGCCATGTGCATTTCCTCGGGCAGGACGTCTACGGCAAGGGCGTTGATCCAGTGGTCGTGCGCCGCTATATCGGCATGGTGTTTCAACAGCCGAACCCGTTTTCGATGAGCATCTTCGACAACGTCGCCTTCGGCCTGCGCCTCAACCGCTACAAGGGCGACCTGGGTGATCGCGTCAAGCACGCCCTGCAAGGCGCCGCGCTGTGGGATGAGGTCAAGGACAAGCTCAAGGTCAGCGGCCTGTCGCTGTCCGGTGGCCAGCAGCAACGGCTGTGTATCGCCCGCGCCATCGCCACCGAACCGGAGGTGCTGTTGCTCGACGAGCCTTGTTCCGCGCTGGACCCGATCGCCACCCGCCGGGTCGAGGAACTGATGGTCGAGTTGAAGAAGGACTACACCATCGCGCTGGTCACCCACAATATGCAGCAGGCCATCCGCGTGGCGGACACCACGGCCTTCTTCTCAGTGGACATTTCCCAGGGCACGCGCACCGGCTACCTGGTGGAGATGGGCCCCACCGCGCAGATTTTCGACAACCCGCGCGAACAAATGACCGGGGACTACATCAGCGGCAAGTTCAGCTGACCCACTTATCCAACGTTTCTCAGGATTGCCAATGCCTGCAACACGTCGTCTTGATTTGCCCGCGATCGAACGCGCACTGCGTGAGGTACAGAGCCGCTTTGCCGAACTCAGCCGGCACTTTACCGAGCCGCGCGACCCCTTGACGGACGAAGTGCTGCACAACGTGCTTGAAGGCTACGCGCTGATTGACGATTATGTCGCTCGCGGCGTCGACCTGTTCGATCTGCAGCAACTGAACCTGATGCTGGAGATCAACGCCACCGTGCTCTGCGGCAAGGACCCGGTGCGTCGGCTGGAATACGCCCAGCACCTGGCGGCCACCGAGGAGCACTTTTTCAACAACGTTGAAGGTGGCATCAAGGACTTGTACAACTGGTATTGCGCGTATCGCAGTGAGTCCGTGTGGAAGCGTGCCGCGGGTGTGTATGTGCGCATCCTCAGCAAGCCGCAATTGTTCATCGAGGGTAACAACCGCAGTGGCTCGCTGATCGTCAGCTACTTGCTGATGCGTGCCGGGTTGCCGCCGTTCGTGCTGACGCTGGATAACGCCGAGGGCTATTTCAACCCGTCCTCGGTCATACGCAACTCCGCCAAGCATGGCGTCAAGGCGTTGTACGAATTGCCCAAGATCAAGAAAAAATACGCTGCGTTCCTGGAAGATAAGGCGCCTGATCCAATGAAGTTTTTCCTGAGCGACACCGCCGTGCCTGCCTATCAGGGAGGCCTTTGATGGGACGGTATTCAGTGACCGACACGCTCCAGCGCCTGTTCAAACGCCCGCGCATCCGTATCTCGTTTGATATCGATGACACATTGGCCTGCCAGCTCCACCATAGCGCCGTCGAACGCAGCCGGCTGCCGGCCTGTGTTCACCGGTTGCTCGGCGAGCCGCTGCGCCTGGGGACACGCGCCCTGACCCGTGAACTGCGCCGCCAGGGTTGCAGCATCTGGGTCTACACCTCGTCCGGTCGCACACCGTCCTATATTCGGCGTTGGCTCATGCTGTATGGCATCCGTGTCGACGGTGTGGTCAACAGTGTGCTGCACAACCGTGCGCTGACGGTGCATGGCCTGTCGAATACCCCCTCCAAATTTCCGCCGGCCTTCGATATCGACTTGCATGTCGATGATTCCGAAGGTGTGCGCAGTGAAGGCCATGACCATGGTTTCCGCGTGGTCGTGGTGGACCCGCAGGACGAAAACTGGGCACAGCGAGTGCTGGATGCCGTCGCTCATGTCCAGGCGCAACTCGCCCGGCAGCAACCGCTCAGGCACCCACAGCCTGCGCGACCACGGGCGCAAGTGTTCTCCTCCTGAGCATGGGTATCTGCTTGGGCTCAACGCTGAACACCCGGTAGATAGGGGCTGTTGTTAATGCCCGTCAGTTAAGTAGGAACTGTACCTGTGGCGAGCGGGCTTGCCCCGCGTTGGGCTGCGCAGCAGCCCCAGTCAAGAAGAGCACGGTGTATCAGACACTCTGTAG
>NZ_JBMDIS010000074.1:0-32554 GCF_057808775.1 Pseudomonas sp. FG86
ATAACCAGCTCAAACAAGACAAGACCATCGATGCCGAAATTGAGCGGCTGTATCGCATTGCTGCCGAGAACGAACATTACAAGGCCAATATCAACTTGCAGAACGGAGCAATGCGTGGAAAGTTCAAACTAAGGGGGGATGAGCATCTGCGCCTGAGTCAACAACTGATCGAGGCGGGCGTGGCGACGGGTTACTACTTCATTGGCATCTTCCTCAAAAATGGCTCGGCCGGGCTAAAACAGGACTCAGAAATGGCTCTACGCTACTTCCGCAAGGCCGCTGATCAGGGCAGTACCCTGGCCCAGGATTATGTAGCCGACAAGCTAGCGCCGGTAGACATTGCACCGACCGTTGCCCAGGAAATGCGCCGCTGCGCGGCCGATCAAGGTAATGGTCAGGCTGCCGTTGCATTGGGGGTCAATCTTCAAATTAAGGGCCGGTACCAAGAAGCACTTGAAGTATTTCAACTTGGTGTAGCCGCAGGTGATGAAAGTTCGTCTTCCTTTTTGGGCAATGGCTTTCGTGGCCCTGTCATTGATGACCTGTACTACCTCGGCCAGTTGAAAGACCTCGAGCGAGCAGAGCGTTATAAAACAATCTGGAGAGTACTCGCAAACTACTCCTACGCTGACCCGAAGGTCCCCGAAATCAACGACATCCTCCCCTTACCGCCCGCCAAACTGCCCGCCTGGGACGGCAAACTGCAATGGCTGGAAGCACGCCTGGCCAACGTCCCGCCAGAAAAGCCCAGCGAAGCACTGATCCAGCAGTTGGCCAAGGCCAAGCTTCTCGACCCGGCAACGGGTCAGGGAATGCCGGGGTCGCCTGCGTTCAGCCAATCGCACTTATTCGCACCCAACTGCTATAGCGGCCAGGCCTGCCCTGTCAGTGGATATTGGAAGGTTGGCCTGCTTTTTCCGGGCCATTCATTGAAGGGCAGAAACGGCACTCGGTATTTCGAAAAGGGCGAGGTGTTTCCTGCAATGTGGGTCGAGCACTATCAGTTCCGCACTTGGCCCTTCTCCGACAAAGTCACGTGCAGTGAGATGGCAGTCGAATGGTGCCTGCTTTCATGAAGCACGCCCATGGCCCTTGGATTGACGACCAGCCACCACCAGAAAAGCGTACTGGTCGACTACGAACGGCCAGACCGTACAGCCAGTGCAGGCCCATGCGTCCACTCTCACCTCTTGTCATCCCAACGTTGTGTCGTCACCCGAGTGGCTCATCATACCCTCGGGCTGTCACATTGGCAGGTCAGATTAAAAGCGGCGCAGCAAAATCCGCCGGCTAACCTTTCGATTCGATCCAAGTGCGGGCACAATGCGTGTCCTTTTTTGGCAGGCACCGCCGCAGGCTCTCAAAAATGATCAAAACGCCGTACTACCTCATCGATAAACAGAAGCTTCTGGTCAACATGCAGAAGATCGCTTACGTGCGCGAGCAGTCCGGCGCCAAGGCCCTGCTGGCGCTCAAGTGCTTTGCCACCTGGTCGGTGTTCGACCTGATGCAGGAATACATGGACGGCACCACCTCGTCGTCGCTGTACGAGTTGAAGCTCGGTCGCCAGAAGTTCGAAGGTGAGGCACACGCCTACAGCGTGGCCTGGGCCGACGATGAAATCGAAGAGATGCTGGTCAACTGCGACAAGATCATCTTCAACTCCATCAGCCAGCTGCAACGTTTTGCCGAGCGCTCCGAGGGCAAGACCCGCGGCCTGCGCGTCAACCCGCAGGTGAGCAGCTCCGACTACCTGCTGGCCGACCCGGCGCGCCCGTTCAGCCGCCTGGGCGAATGGGACCCGGTGAAGATCGAAGGCGTGATCGAGCAGATCTCCGGCTTCATGTTCCACAACAACTGCGAGAACGGCGACTTCAACCTGTTCGACCAGATGCTGAACACCATCGAAGAACGCTTCGGCGCGCTGCTGCACAAGGTCAACTGGGTCAGCCTCGGCGGCGGCATCCACTTCACCGGTGAAGGCTATGCCATCGACGCCTTCTGCCAGCGCCTCAAGGCGTTCTCGCAGAAGTACGACGTGCAGGTCTACCTGGAACCCGGCGAAGCCGCGATCACTAACAGCGCCTCGCTGGAAGTCACGGTGCTCGACACCCTCTACAACGGCAAGCACCTCGCCGTGGTCGACAGTTCCATCGAAGCCCACCTGCTGGACCTGCTGATCTACCGCCTCAACGCCAAGCTGGCGCCAAGCGCGGGTGAACACACCTACATGGTGTGCGGCAAATCCTGCCTGGCCGGGGACATCTTTGGCGAGTATCAATTCGATCGTCCGCTGGCCATCGGCGATCGGCTGTCGTTCATCGACACCGCGGGCTACACCATGGTCAAGAAAAACTGGTTCAACGGCCTGAAAATGCCGTCCGTCGTAGTGAAACAACTCGACGGTACAGTCGAGGTGGTTCGTGAATTTGGTTACGACGACTACCTGTCCAGCCTTTCGTAAGCTGGCGGATAAAGGAGAGATAAAGCAATTGAAAAAGAACGTTCTTATCATTGGTGCAGGAGGTGTCGCCAAGGTGGTGGCCCACAAGTGCGCGCAGCACAACGACGAACTCGGTCGTATTGCTATCGCGTCGCGCAACATCTCCAAATGCCAGGCCATCATCGACAGCGTCAAGGCCAAGGGTAGCCTCAAGGTACCCGCCGATATCCAAGCCTTCGCGCTGAACGCCCTGGACGTGGAAGCGACCAAGGCCCTGATCCGCGAGACCGAATCGCAGATCGTCATCAACGTAGGTTCCGCGTTCCTCAACATGTCGGTACTGCGTGCCTGCATCGACACGGGCGTCGCGTACCTCGACACCGCCATCCACGAAGAGCCGGGCAAGGTCTGCGAGACCCCGCCGTGGTACGGCAACTACGAATGGAACCACCTGGAAGAGTGCAAACAGAAGAACATCACCGCCATCCTTGGCGTGGGCTTCGACCCAGGTGTCGTCAACGCGTACGCCGCGCTGGCGCAGCAACAGCATTTCGACCGCATTGATTCGATCGACATTCTCGACGTCAATGCCGGCTCCCATGGCAAATACTTCGCCACCAATTTCGATCCGGAAATCAACTTCCGCGAATTCACCGGACAGGTGTGGAGCTGGCAGAACAGCCAGTGGACCAGCAACACCATGTTCGAAGTCAAGCGCACCGACGACCTGCCGGTGGTCGGCTCGCAGAACCTCTACCTGACCGGCCACGATGAAGTGCACTCGCTGTCGAAAAACCTCGACGTGCCCAACGTGCGTTTCTGGATGAGCTTCGGCGAGCACTACATCAACGTATTCACCGTGCTGAACAACCTCGGCCTGCTTTCCGAAAAGCCGGTGAAAACCGCCGAAGGCCTGGAAGTGGTGCCGTTGAAAGTGGTCAAGGCCGTACTGCCCGACCCGTCTTCCCTCGCCCCCGGCTACACCGGCAAGACCTGCATCGGTGACCTGGTCAAAGGCACCAAGGATGGCCAGCCGCGCGAAGTGTTCATCTACAACGTAGCGGATCACGAAGAAGCCTTTGCCGAGACTGACAGCCAGGGCATTTCCTACACCGCCGGCGTTCCACCGGTGGCTGCCGCCCTGTTGGTTGCCCGCGGTGAGTGGGATGTAAAGCGCATGGCCAACGTTGAGGAATTGCCAGCTGAGCCATTCCTCAAGGCGCTGGACGTGATGGGCTTGCCGACGCGGATCAAGGACGAGCACGGTGATCGGGCCTGGGATGCGATTGCCTGATAGGCGATAGCAGACCGAACAAAAAAAATGCGCCCTCAGGGGCGCATTTTTTGTTTGGCCGGACACTTGTCTCCAGACCGCTGAAAATCCAATGTGGGAGGGGCGGTGCGACGATTCGACTTGCCCCCGATAGCGCCGGGTCAGTTAACCAATAAGTGACTGACACTCCCTCATCGGGGGCAAGCCCCCTCCCACATTTCCAACCGGGTACATCAGGCATAAACCGGTCGGCTTTCAGGCCGCCGCGATTTGGCCTTTGATGTTAGGCCCCCCATTAACCACGCTGGCCGAACGCAGGTTTTGGAGCATGGGGGCACCAGAGCAAAAGCAGAATTAGCTCTACCTGACCTATGGAGATATCTGACCTATGGAGATCCAAATGTGGGAAGGGGCTTGCCCCCCGATTGCAGTTTCGGGTCGCCTGCAAGCAGTTCAAATTACCTACTGTTCAACGGCCCGGCTTGATTCAACGTGCTGCGAAGGTAGTAGCCAGTGACGTGTGGTGGTCCATCCCAGAAATACCCTCGCACCATCGGCTGTTGGGGCCTGCTGAGGCAATACTTCGCCTGCAACGGCTTTACGCAAACCACTCATCAACGGTAGAAATTTTTCTCGAAAAACCACAGGCTGCGTGGCGAAATAAGCCTCGACAGACCTCAACGCATCTTGGCATTCATATTCGTCAAGCATCGCAAGGTAAAACACCATCTGACGCCAGGCATAGGCCGTATTCTTGAGCATGATTAACCGAGCATGATAGGACTCGGTCTGCATCTGGTGCCGTTTGCAGATCCACTCAAAACACGCCTGGACCATGCGCCCTAGTCGAGGCTTCAGTAAAACTTTCAGTCCAATCTCATCAAAAAGCAGTGCGAGGTTTTGAGTGGTTAAAACCTGCTGCTGCTCAAGGATGGTGCCATTGGTTGCAGGGTGCCAAGTGCCCAACCTAGCTCCCGCGCGCTTCGCGCATAAGGTGGCGAAGGCATCGCTTGAAACTCGCGCATGTCGTCGCCCTGTGGGGATCAGACGGGCCAGTTCATCGGTATCAATCGCGTAGTAACGTGCGTATAGGGTACCTGCCATTACCCCTCCCGCTCGCCGGGCATTATCAGCGAACTTAGGTGAAAACTGCCCCATGAAGATATCTGCAGCGACCTCCTCCACGAAGGGAAGATCCAGTCCCGCGGTGTCCGCCAGTGTTCTAAACTCCTGAAGAAGCTTGTTAGGAAGAATGGCATAAGGGAAGGCATGAATCGTCAATGCCGATGATTCAACGAGAGATTGCCTGGCGGCGCTCGCGGCATCAACGCCTGACTGCCGGTCACCCTCAATTGCAGCAACCCATGGCAACTCACTGAAGCCGACCTGACGCTGAAGGTTCAATAGCAATAACGAACGCCGTCGACGGAAAGCCTGATAGGTCGATGCGTAGACCATCCTCAGTGCTTCGTCGCGTAACCCCGAGCTACTGAGCTGAGCTGTCATCGCGGGCAGTACCCGTGCGACTGTGTCACCCGAAGTGATGAGCCCATGCTCGATCAATTCGCTGATTGTCCCACTGCGACAGCGTTGAACCCGCCGCAGGATCGCCGCGGGTATCGCGACACATCCGCCCTGCGCGCACTCCAATGCCTCCTCAGCAGTGAGCGGAACGACCAAATCGTCAAAATCCGAGATACCACTTTTCGCCGGATACTTGGCGAGACGCTTTGCCACGGCACGCGCAATCAGGTGATGCTCTGGCCCCGCAACCTGGCGAAGCTGATTCGCACGGAACGCAAGGTGAGAGGCCGAATCCGGCGCGCCATGCTTGCGCACGAAGTCATCGACAATTCGCTTTATGCGACCTACCTGACGTCCGGTGAGCGACTCAGCATCGCGAGCGCATTGCTCGAGCAGAAGAAACAATTCCTCCACACGATCAGGGGTGCATTTGTTGAGTCCAAGGCTTTTATAACGCGCATCTAATTCGGCTGCCTGCTCGTGCCACTGAACCGGGTAACTGCGGCACGGCCAGCCAGCCTGATAAGTCAGGAGGAAATGCGCAACAGCTGAATCATATAGGGGCAGACGCGCTTCAATACTCTGTTTCTGAGCAACTATCTGAGCGTGAGGCGGCAAGGTTGAAAGCAATTCCTTGACCTCTGCGACATCAACTGTGTGAACCTGTGTGGCTGAAATCGGGAGCTGCACGGAGATTGACGGAAAGAAACGCAATCGATCGAAGAACGGAACAATCTGGTCTATCAGTGCCCTGGCTTCCTCGTTGCGCTGCTGGCCTGACAGCCAGGCCACCGTCAGTAACGCGGCCTCTTCCGGTACCTCAACGCTATAGTCACAAGCGGTCAGACGCTGGTGCAGCGCGTCAAGGCCGTCATCCGTCAGATGCCAGGCATTAATATCCAACCGCTCGAACCCCTGGCGAACACCCGGAATAGAGGCGGCCAGTTCACGCTCATAGTCGGTCAATTCGCCACCGGCCAAAAGGTTGCCGGTAGCAAAGCCCCCCGTAATGACTTCCAGCGTAACCCAGGCCGGAAGCCCGGCAATCGGGGTGCGCGAGCCGTACTCAGCAGTGCCTTGCAGCATGTGCGTAATGACCTGCTGCCAGTGTGAAATACGTCTGCTGGCTTCAAAGCGAGCGAGGGGACCGCAATTTTTATCGTGCGCAATCAGCGCTTTGGACAGTTGGAAAACCGCATAACCCGCGCCCATACCAGTCACTCCGTGTGTTCTGGGGATGTGTCCAGATTGCCTTGTGATGTGATGGGTCCGGAGGCTGGATTCGAACCAGCGCCCACTCGGTCCAGAGCCAAGTGTTCTACCGCTGAACTACTCCGGAACAGCGCGCGCATTGTCTGGCAATTGCTGAAGGATGTGAAGGTGCGAGGTCATCATTAAATAATGGCTGACGACAACGTACTTCTTTTTTTGTAAGAACCGCCGGAGATCTCTACGCGTTATTCCGGGGAATGCCGTATGACTTGCCGGATCGACTCCATCAGCTGAGTCCTACCACCCGCAGCGCCGAGAACTGTCAACTCTCACAGCTTACCGCGCACACAAAACCCGTGAGGCTTAGCCATGGAGTGGCTGACCCGTTGCAACCACGGGAGCAAGCCCTCTCCCACACTTACTCCAGGTTCCGGGCTGAGTTGCTCAGTGCCCTTGAGCATTGCAACAGTGCCGGCGCCAATTGCTTCTCCGCATCCGCCCTGCTCCACCGACTGGTTGGCGCCACCACATGCACCGCTGCCACCGGGCGGCCATTCGCACCGAGCACTGGCGCGCCGATAGTCATGTCGCCCAGAAACAACTCCTGGCCATTCACTGCATAACCCTGCTCTCTCACCACCTGCAACGAATCCAGAATCCTGTCGACCTCAGTCAATGTCTGGCTGGTGTGCGCAATGCGCTGGCTGTTCTCGATCAACACCAACGCTTCCTCCTGCGGCAGCGCACTCAAATACGCCCGCCCCGATGCCGTGCAGTACATCGGCACCCGCGAGCCGATCGGCATGTGCACCGGCACAAAGCCTGAACTGACGAAGCGCGCGATGTAGGTCATGTCGTAGCCCGCCGGCTCGGTGAGGCACGAGGTCTCGCCGGTCAAGCGCGTGAGTTCCGACAGAAACGGGTTGGCCACTTCGATCAGCGAATGCGCATCCAGATAACTGAAGCCCAACTCCAGCACCCGCGGGGTGAGTTGGTAATGCCGGGTGCGGGAGTGTTTCCGAAGGTAACCCAGGCTTTCGAGGGTAAACACCATGCGCTGGGCGGAGCTTTTGGTCATGCCGGCGGCGTCCGCCACCTCTGCAAGGCTCATGCTACGGCGCTGGGCGCTGAATGCCTTGAGCACCGACAGGCCTTTTTCCAGGGATTGGTTGTGCAAACTGTTGCGTTCTTCGGACATGGCGAACTCACGGGCGGGGTCAGTCAGACGTAGCGATATTTCTACCCTAAATTGCCAAAATAGACCATTAAAAATCGCATACCGATACGAACAGTTCATTTTTTCTATTTTCTATAGCGACATACGATTTTTATTCATCGAAATGGCATAGAGCTTGCGGTTTCATCCGTAGCCGCTAGCGCTACTGACAATCCGTTTTCCTTATGGAGTAACCCGATGAACAGTCTTTCGCCCTTGTTTCGCCGCCTCGCCTTCGGTCTGTGCGCCACCCTATGCGTCGGCGTTGTGCACGCCGCCGGTGCGTCCTCGTACAAAGTCGGTGCAACGGCCAGCGGCTCGCCGTTTACCTTCCTCGATATCAAGAGCAACAGCATCCAGGGCGTGATGGTCGATGTGGCCGAGGCCGTGGGCAAGGCTGGCGGCTTTACCAGCCAGATCGAACAGACCAACTTCGCCGCGCTGATCCCCTCCCTCACGTCCGGCAAGCTCGACTTCATCTCCGCCGGCATGCTCAAGACCCAAGAGCGCACCAAGGTCGTCGACTTCAGCGCGCCGGTGTACGCCTACGGGGAAGGCCTGATCATCAGCGCCGAGGACAACGCCGCCTACCCGGACTTGATGCCGCTCAAAGGTCAGGTGGTCGGTGTACAGGCCGGTACGATCTTCTATGACCAACTGAACAAGCTGGGCATCTTCAAGGAAATCCGCACCTATGACTCGATCGGCGAGATGGTCCGCGACCTGTCCCTGGGCCGTATCAAGGCAGCGGTCGGTGACCAACCCGTGGTCGCGTACCAGATCCGCCAGAAGCTGTTCAAAGGGGTAAAACTGGCCCCTGACTACACGCCCGCCAACGTCGGCGAAGTGTGCCTGGTGGTGCGCAAGGGCGACACCGAAACCCTCGCGCGCCTTAACACCGCCATCGCCAGCATCAAGGCCGACGGCACTCTGGACAACATCCTCAAGAAGTGGGGGCTTGATACCCAGGTGCGCCCATGAACCCGGCCGAATTCCTGCAGAACGCCCAGGACTTCCTGCCGATTTTGCTGCAGGGCGCCTGGGTAACGATCCAGATCACCGTACTGTCGTTCCTGCTCAGTAGCGCGATCGGCCTGGTACTGGCGTTGCTCAAGTTGTCACCGATCCGCGTGCTGTCGTGGACCGCGAGCACCATCATCAATGTGATCCGTGGCCTGCCAATCATCGTGCAACTGTTCTACATCTACTTCGTGCTGCCGGACATGGGGGTGCACCTCACAGCGTTCTATGCCGGGGTGATCGGCATGGGCATCGCCTACTCGGCGTACCAGGCCGAGAACTTTCGCACCGGCATCATCGCCGTGGAACAGGGCCAGCGCGAAGCCGCCGAAGCGCTGGGCATGCGCTCAGCATTGATGATGCGCCGGGTGATCCTGCCCCAGGCGTTTCGCATCGCGCTGCCGCCCTACGGCAACACCCTGGTGATGATGCTCAAGGACTCGTCGCTGGTGTCGACCATCACCGTGGCCGAGATGACCCGCCAGGGCCAACTGATCGCCTCGTCGACCTTCCAGAACATGACCGTCTATACCCTGGTCGCCCTGCTCTACCTGCTGATGAGCCTGCCGCTGGTGTATGGCTTGCGTCGAATGGAACAGCACCTGGGCCGGAGGAAAAAAGCATGATCGAGATACGCCAACTGCAAAAACACTACGGCAGCCACCGCGTGCTGCACGGCGTGGACCTGGACGTGGCCAAGGGTGAAGTGGTGTGCCTGATCGGTCCGTCGGGCTCAGGCAAATCCACCCTGCTGCGCTGCATCAATGCGCTGGAAGCCTATGACGGCGGCCACATCAACGTGTTCGGCGAAACCGTGCAGCGCGCCAGTAAAACCGTTCACGCCCTGCGCAGCCGCATGGGCATGGTGTTCCAGCGCTTCAACCTGTTCCCCCATCGCACCGTGCTGGAAAACGTCATGGAAGGCCCGGTGTACGTCAAAGGCGAACCGCTCAAGCAGGCCCGCGAAGAAGCCCTGGTGCTGCTGGAAAAAGTCGGCCTGAGTGCCAAGGCCGACGCCTACCCGGAACAGCTCTCCGGCGGCCAGCAACAACGCGTGGCCATCGCCCGCGCCCTGGCGATGAAACCCGAAGCCATGCTGTTCGACGAACCCACCTCGGCCCTCGACCCGGAACTGGTGGGCGACGTGCTGGCGGTGATGCGCACCCTGGCCGATGAAGGCATGACCATGATTGTCGTCACTCACGAAATGGGCTTTGCACGGGAAGTGGCCGACCGCGTGTGCTTCCTGCATGGCGGCTACATCGTCGAAAGCGGCGCGGCCGAGCAAGTGCTGGGCGATCCGCAGCATCCACGTACCCAGGATTTCCTGCGGCGGGTGCTGCACCCCACTGCCGATACGCGGAGCCTGTCATGAAGTCATTGTGGTCGGCGACGGCGCCGTCGGTGATGCCGACGCCTGCGCTGAGTGAATCGGTGAAGGTGGATGTGGCGATTGTCGGTGCTGGCTATACCGGGCTGTCGACGGCGCTGCATCTGGCCGAGCGCGGGGTCAGCGTGTGTGTACTGGAAGCTAACGAACCGGGCTGGGGGGCGTCCGGGCGCAACGGTGGGCAGGTCAACCCGACGCTCAAATACGACCCGGAACAACTGGTGCGGATGCTCGGGCCGGAGCGCGCCGAACCATTGATCTCGACTGTCTCGAACTCGGCGGACCTGGTGTTCAACCTGATCGAAAAGCACGGGATTGATTGCGCACCGGTACGCAAAGGCTGGATGCAGGTGTCATACAGCAAAAAAGGCGTCGCCGGGCTGCACGCACGGGCGGATCAGTGGGCCAGCCGGGGTGTCCCCGTGCAGCGCCTGAACGCGGCGGCAGTGGCTGCGCGCATGGGCAGCGAGGCGTTTGCCGGTGGCTGGCTGGACGGTCGCGCCGGGGCGCTTCAGCCGTTGGCGTATGCCCGTGGGCTGGTGGGCGCGGCGGCGGCGGCGGGTGTGCGCATTCATGGTCACAGCGCAGTGACGGCATTGCAGCGCCAGGGTGCTGGCTGGCACTTGCAAACCGCTGGTGGTGCGCAAGTGAGCGCCGACCAAGTGGTGCTGGCGACCAATGGCTACAGTGGCAACCTGTGGCCGGGCATGGCGCAGAGCATCCTGGCAGCGAACAGTTTTATCGTCGCCACCAAACCGCTGAGCGGGCCCGCGGCCGAGAGTATCCTGCCGGGGCAGGAAACCGTGTCCACGGCGCAGCGCTTGCTGTTGTACTTTCGTAAAGACAGTCACGGCCGCTTACTGATGGGCGGGCGCGGGCTGTTCAACGATCCCTCCTCGCCTGCGGATTTCGCGCATCTGGAACGATCATTGGCGTTGCTGTTTCCGCAGCTGGGGCCGTTGGAATTCGAGTATCGCTGGGCCGGGCGAATCGCGATCACCCGGGATTTCATGCCCCACGTACACGAGCCTGCGCCGGGACTGACGTTGGCGCTGGGCTGTAACGGGCGGGGGATTGCGCTGTGTACCAGCCTGGGCCAGCAATTGGCGGGACGGTTATGTGACAGCAAGGCGGAGTTTGCCTACCCGGTGACGCCGTTGCAGCGCTTGCCGATGCATGGGCTGCAGCGGTTTTACATTGGTGCGGGGGTGGCTTGGTACAGCTTGTTGGATCGGCTCAATATCAGCTGAATCCTGCTGTCCGCAACGCCGAGAACTGTCAACTCTCACAGCTTACCGTGCACGCAAAACCCGCTAGGCTTAGCCATGGAGTGGCTGACCTGCGGGTTTGCTGTCCATTCATCCTGTGGGAAAGGCACGCTCATGAACCTCGACAACAACCGCACCGCCCGTGCCATCGGATTGGTGTACAGCGCCTGCTGTTACGTGGTGTTCCTGATCACGTGCTTATATTTGATCGGCTTCGTCGGCAACGTGGCAGTGCCCAAGAACATCAACGATGGCCCCCTCGTCGCGTGGCCCATCGCCGCGCTGATCAACTGCGCACTGATCCTGCTATTCGGCGTCCAGCACACGGTCATGGCACGTACAGGCTTCAAACAATGGCTGGCGGCAATCATCCCCACGTCGGTGGAGCGCTCCACGTATGTACTGCTCAGCAGCCTGGTGCTTGTGCTGATGTTCTGGCTGTGGCAACCGATGACGTTCACCGTTTGGAAGGTTGAAACGACGTGGGCCAAGGCCCTGTTGATTGGCCTGTTCTGGCTGGGCTGGGGCATCGCTTTACTGGCAACCTTTTTGATCGACCACTTCGAACTGTTCGGGCTCAAGCAGGTCATCGACCGTTGGCGCAACCCCACACCGCAGGCGCCAGTATTCAGGACGCCGCTGCTTTACAAGATCGTGCGCCACCCGCTGTATCTCGGTTTTCTGATCGCCTTTTGGGCAACGCCGTACATGACGTCTGGGCACCTGCTATTCGCGATAGGGATGACGGTTTATGTCTTCATTGGCGCCAGCTTTGAAGAGAAGGACCTGGTGAGGTTGTTTGGTGAGCGGTATCGCCGGTATCAGCAGGAAGTGAGCATGATTTTGCCGTGGTCGAAGACACGCAAAAAAGACCCTGAATAGCCCTTTGTGGCGAGCGGGCTTGCCCCGCGTTGGGCTGCGCAGCAGCCCCAACACACAGCCCCGGAGCTGCCTGGCACACTGATCGACCGACACGGGCGATATGGCGTTCATAGGCCATACAGACATCCATCTGAGAAAAGGGAAAAATCCTGGGCTGCGACGGCAGCGTAGCATTCGCGTTCTGGGTTTGCTCTTCTAGGATTTTTCCGATAAGGGTTTAATGTGCGAACTGCATGCACATAGCCCACGTTTAAAAGTTTATTGAAAGAAGCTTTCCAGCCCCTATGCAACCTCTCACTTTTGAAGCCCCATCAACTCTCGATATTTAGACCAAAAGTGTTGCGCATCTAATAAACACCTGGCACTCGCCCATGAAAAATATCGAGCCCGCCATTACAACTTCCAACAACTAACTAAACAGACATCCCACCCCTCTCATTAAAGCTCGCAGCACCTAAAAAGCTCAAGATAATAACCCCCCCTCCAGCCATAGCTAAAAAATATAAAAACCTGTGAAAAGTAACAGGTACATATTTTCCTCGCACTGATTAGCCTTTACATGCAAAGACAAAAATGCATCGGCTCGCCACCCATTTTATAGGTATAAAAAGAGGCACATCATGAAACGCATAGGGCATCTAATACTCTTAAGCCTCTCCTTTCTATTCAGCCACGCCAATGCGCAATGGAGTTCAGGTTCGCCTATTGACTCCATCACCGACGGCCAAAACACATTGATCGCCATTCAAAATCAATACCACGATACTGCCGTCGACTGCGGAACCGTTAACCGCCCGGCTTTTTTGTGCAATGGCCTCTTGTTAAGGGTGACCAAAAAATCCAACGCCTATAGAGTCTGGGACCCTAGCCCAACATCAATCGCCAGAGCTTCTATTTCATTTTCTTTTTTAAGAAAAGACGTCAAGTTCTCAAACTTCGCCTGGAATCTGCCCGATGCGAATGGCTATATAATCTATCCCAATCTTCTGGCACCGCCCGGCAAGATCCCTGTTGATGTTCTTTGTTCATTCCCGAAAGACTCCTGGGACTGGCATCGCGATGTTCCTTGCGGCAGCATCACGCTGGAGAATGGAAAATACTTTCAAGCCAGTCGTTTATGCTCCCTACAAGGAATCACGACCGCCCAACAATGGTTACAACACTGGAATGATAGCGCTTCATCCTCTGACCCCTATCTATCTCAGTGTGGATTCGATGTCAGAAAAACAGTACCGGCAGGCAGTATCCCGTTCATGGAGTCGATCAAGGCGAAGAACCTGCTAGGTTTCGCCCCCGATTGGAATGACCTGCAAGTTACCGCCTGGCCACCAAAAAGCGGCAGTACTTTACCGATTCAAACTTTTTTTTTCACAACAAAGGCGAGCCTAGCTGACGCCCAAGCCAATCAACAAGAGTTCTATACAGACACCGGTATTATTGTTCCAATACTCAGTCTAAAACTCCCCACCTCGGCACAAGAGGAGGTAGTGTTTGGTTTCAGTTCCTTGAACCAGGCAGTCACCGGCCAGGGGGCGCCCACCACTGCCCTTACCCGCCCTACGATTTTAGAACCGAAGGAAGGCGCCACGGTTTCCTCCCCCTTCACTATTTCCGGTAAGAGCGCACCGTATGCCGAAATTGAGGTATATCCAAAAGACGGTGCGTACTTGCTTGGTAAGACGACTGCCGGATCAGATGGCACCTGGAAAATCCCTGCTGCAACGATGGCCAGTTATGATCCGATCACTGCCAGGCAGATCCTCAACGGTCAAACGTCAAATTGGGCCGACGATCGTAACTTTTCACTGAACACCTCGACCTGCACGTCCTATATTGCTTCCGCTTCCTGGTTGTTACGTTATGACCCTGGCACCAACAAAGAACAATGGACTCTTTCGGTAGTCCCTACCGCTTGCGGCAGGCTCATTGGCCCCGATAAAACCGACGCGGCTTATCAAGAACTCGTTCAGAAATATGCCAACGACCCACAATGGAAAAATAACGACGGCGGCGGCATGCGTCGACAATTTGTCTGTCACCTCGCCATCGCAAAAGACAAAGCTGAGTGGAACTTGGAACCCTTCCGGCCGAATGTGTCTCACGAGACCGCTGTCGCCGAAAAATGCAATCCAATCTGAAACCCGATTGATTAACGTGAAAGCCACTCACCTGGATCAAGCTCATGGACCTAGCAGTGTTATCTGCGGGTTCCATGAGCTTAGAGCCTATTGAGTCATTCGTTTAACCGTGCACAGTGTCGCGTTAATCTCAAAACACCGACCACCCAATCCGCTCGCTCAACAACTCCAACGCCTTCATCCCCGCCAGCGAATTCCCCGCTGCGTTCAACTCCGGCGACCATACGCACACGGTAAACTGCCCCGGCACCACCGCGACAATCCCGCCGCCGACCCCGCTCTTGCCCGGCAAGCCCACGCGGTAGGCAAAGTTGCCCGCCTCGTCATACAGCCCACTGGTGGCCATGATCGAGTTCACCTGCTTGGTCTGGCGCGCGGTCAAGATCTGCTCGCCGCTGTGGGCGCTCACCCCCGCGTTAGCCAGGAAGCTGAATGCCCGGGCCAGATCCAGGCAGCTCATCTGCAACGCGCAGTAGTTGAAGTAACTGTGCAGCACCGCGTCCACATCGTTATGGAAGTTGCCGAACGACTTCATCAAGTAAGCCATGGCCGCGTTGCGTGCGCCGTGCTGGGCTTCGGATTCGGCGACGACGCTGTTGACCAGGATCTGCGGGTTGCCCGACAGGCGCCGCACAAAGTCACGCATCGACAAAATCGGCACGGCAAAGCGTGATTGGTTGATGTCGCAGATCACCAGCGCGCCGGCATTGATGAAGGGGTTACGGGGTCGCCCGCGTTCGAATTCCAGTTGCACCATGGAGTTGAACGGTTGCCCCGAAGGCTCGTGGCCCAGGCGTTCCCAGATGGTTTCGCCACCGTGGTCGATGGCCTGCACCAGGCTGAATACCTTGGAGATGCTTTGCACCGAGAACAGGGTGTCGGCATCGCCGGCGCAGTAGGCGGAGCCGTCGTTGCCGTACACCGCAATACCGAGTTGGTTGGCCGGTACGTCGGCCAATGCGGGGATATAGTCGGCGACTTTGCCGAGGCCGATCAGTGGGCGCACTTCGTCGAGGATCGCCGATAGCATCGCCTGCATAGCGTGTGAGGTCATCGTTCGTTGAATCAGTGATAGCGGGGCGCGGAGGATACTTCAATGTGCTCGCAAGCCCCACACAATCTCCCTCTCCGGTTCGGCAAAGGTGAAGGAAATCAGCCGGGGCGGACTGTCTACAGCGACTGACGCCCCCCCGCCCGGTGCACATTTCAAAATTGCGCCACATCGCAAACTCGCTCATCGAGTACGTCCCGCGCCAGTGCCCACGCCTGCTCCCGGGACCCTACCACCAGCAGCGGATAGCCCCACGCCTTACTGAACGTGATGGTGAACGGTTTGAGCGCCAGGCGTTTGGCCGCGCTCGGTTCCACCTGAATCATGCCTTTGACGAACGCGCGCAGGGCCGGTTTGTTTTTCTTCATCCAGATCGAGGCTTGTTTGCGCTCCTCATGGGAGTGTTCGTGATTGTTCTCATCCACGGCTTTTTCATGCAGCAGCAGGAAGGGTTGCTGACGCGCCAACAGGCTTTCGAAGATCACGAAAGTATCGTCCGGCCCGCCTTCGTTGGGCGCGTCAAAGACGATTTTCACCACAGGGAAGGTTGAACTGTCGAGTCGCATGGCAAAGCTCCTGAATGAGAGTGGATCTCACTATAGGCGCCGAACCGCTGGACGACATTGCACAGAATAGCCAGAATGTTTCGCAACTCAGCCAAGCCGCGACACTGCCATGAAGCGCCATCGTCTCGACCTGCATGACCCCTCGCGCGCCAAGGATGCCGACCTGATCCCACGTGCCGTGGTGGCAGTGAGCGCCAGCAGCGCATCACAGAATTGGGAGCACGCTCCACACACCCACCGCAAGGGCCAGTTGATGTACACCCTGCGCGGGGCGATTCATTGTGAAATCGAGGCCGGTATCTGGATCGTGCCGCCACAATGCGCGCTGTGGATTCCCGGTGGCATGCCCCACGCGGCCCGTGGCTCCGGGGCGGCGGAGGTGTATTGCCTGCTGGTCGACCCGCACGCCGCCAACGCCCTGCCCCCGCAGGCGTGCACCCTGGCCGTGTCCGGGCTGCTGCATGAGCTGATCAGCAAAGCGGTGAGCTTCCCGCCGTTATATGAGGTGGACGGGGCACAGGGGCGCTTGATCAACACGCTGCTGGACGAACTGGCCATGGCCCCGATCGAACACCTGCACCTGCCGATGCCCCAGGACCCAAGGCTGCGCCGCCTGGCTGACAGCCTGCTGGCCAACCCCGCAGACAAGGCCACCCTCGCCCAGTGGGCGGTACGCATCGGCATGAGCGAACGCAGCATGACGCGCCTGCTGCTGGAGGAGTTTGGCCTGAGTTTCGGCCGCTGGCGCCGGCAGTTGCATGTGATCCTGTCCCTGCAACGCCTGGCCAAGGGTGAAAGCGTGCAGCGGGTCGCCCTGGACCTGGGCTATGAAAACGCCAGCGGGTTTATCACCATGTTCCGCAAGGCGATGGGCCAGCCGCCAGCGCGTTACCTGGCCGACCGTGCCGGAGCCTCGAGTACCAACGCCGCGTTGGCACCTGCCGCCATTGCATTGCACCCAGGCAGTTGATCAGCGCTGCAGTGGAATCCGAATATCGCCGTCGCGGCACTGGGTCTTCACACTCCGGGGGCAGCCGGCAAACCGCAGTTCCTTGCTCAGGCACACCCGCACTTCCGATAACACCTTGCCCTTGCAGATCACCGCCACGCTGTGGTCGCCCATGGCGGGATTGCTCTGGCGAAACAGGTTTTCGATGTCGCGCGCCTGCAGGTAGGCCGGGGCATCGAACGGCTGCAGCTGTTGCGGAATCTGCACCGCGCCCAAGGCCGCATCGGTCGCCTCCAGATAGCGCGAAGCGTCGAGGCCGCTGCAGGTACCGTGCTTGGTCCATTCGTGTTTGAGCAATGCCCGTGTCGGGAATATCAACGCGCCTTTGGCCAGGTCTTGCGCCGACAATCGCGATTGTGGATCACACGATGCCGGCCACCCGCCCTTTGCGTACTGCGGCCATAGCCCATGCAGCACAAACCCATAGCCCTTGCCCGAACATTGCTCGTTGTCCGGGTGCGTCAGGCAGAAGGTCGGCGACCACGACAGCGACAACACATAAAAATCAAAATCCCCGGCTGGCCGCTGCTCACGCGGTGCCGCTTGCGCCACCATACATGCCAGCACCAACCCCATAGCCATCCAGGCTGCCTTGTAGTTCATCCGTCTGTTCCTTGAAAAAAAGAGGCGACCATTGTCGGCCCGCGGGTGTCCCCGGCGATAGGCGCCGAAGCCACGCGGCCTTGGGGAAAACTACTCAGGATGGTAGGGATTACGCTTCAACACTTTGTCCAGGACGCGGTCGGTCTTCAACGCCTCGATCGCCAGCGACGGATGCTCGGCTTCGCCACGAATGTGTGCGTTCATCGCCAGCACGTGATGCCACTGGATGTGCTCGTGGCACGGCACTTCCAGCACCTCGTCCACGTCGCTCTCAAGGTGCAGCGGCTGGTCTTCGAACACCGCAAACGTGATGCGCCCGCGACTGCCGATCAGCTCGACGCGATCTTCACGGCGGTCCGCGACGAAGTTCCAGCAGCCCATCCCCAGCGCCCCCGAGCCAAACGTCCAGCAGGCGGTCACCGCATCTTCAGCCGTGTACTCCCCGGCCTGCCGCGCGGTAAACCCGCTGACCTCGACAATGTCCCCGGCCAGGAACTGGAACAGATCGAACCCGTGGCTGGCCAGGTCGACAAAATAACCACCGCCGGCAATGGCCGGGTCGGTGCGCCAATTGGCGGCGCTGGCGTCTTCGGCGGCTGGCGGCTTGCAGAGGCTCCAGTTGACCTGGCGCAACTCGCCGATACGCCCGGACCGCAACCAGTCACGCACTTGCTGGAAGCGCGGCAACGAACGGCGGTAGTAGGAAACGAACAGGTGCAAGCCGGCACGTTCGAAGGTGCGCTGCATCAACGCGCTCTGCTCGGCATTGAGGGCCATGGGTTTCTCGACGCAGCAATGCTTGCCCGCCGCCGCGACCATCAGGCTGTACTCCAGATGGCTGTCGGGCGGCGTGGCGATGTACACCGCGTCCACTTCGGGGTCGTTGATCAGCGCTTGGGCGTCGGTGTAGAAGCGCGCAATGCCATGACGTGCTGCATAATCGCGCACAACCGCTTCGCGGCGCCCCATCACTGCCACCAGGGCTGAGCCTGGCGCTTTGTAGAAAGCCGGTCCACTCTTTAACTCAGTGACACTGCCACAGCCGATCATGCCCCAACGTACGGTCGTCATCAGTTTTCCTCGTCCGTTTTCATCAATCAGGCAGTATCCACGTACCTAACCCGACGCGCTACAACCACCTAGCATGACAATTGCATTACACTTTTGTGACAGACATTGCGCCATGGGAGCACAGATGATGAAAATACGCGCAACCGTCATTTGCGAACACGAAGGGCATATCCTCTTCGTACGCAAGGCCAGGTCGAAATGGGCACTGCCAGGTGGCAAGGTCGAACAGCATGAATGCCCCGTCGGCGCGGCCGAACGGGAGCTGGAAGAAGAAACCGGGTTGAACGTGGACCGCCTGCTGTACCTGCAGGAACTGAAGGCCCGCGACACGCTGCACCATGTGTTCGAAGCCTCAGTGGTGAATATCGCCGATGCACGGCCCTGCAACGAGATCGTCGACTGCCAGTGGCATGCCTATGGCGCTGTGGACGAGTTGGACACCACCGACGCCACCCGCCATATCGTCAAATCCTTTCTGCGGCGCCTGTAGCTCTGCGCCCAGCATCCTTCGCGGTCGCCAACACTGAACGGGCAATCACCTGTCAATGTTGACAGTAGACCGATCGACGTCATCGGCTTACGGTCGTAGACGCAGGTTTCACTGCCAGAGGAAGGATGCAATGCCATGAAGCTACTCTACGAATTCAAAGAAGTGTTCGGGGACGATGACATACCCGAAGTCCTGATATCTCGCCTCAGCGATGAAAATAACGAACTTGATAAGCCAGACTTCACCGTACGTGTGTCTTCACTCAACAATGACGGGGAGCATTACGTTATCAGCAAGCCGGAAGATGTGGATGGTGACGGTAAAGGTGACGAAAATGACGCGTCCTACTATGAGCTGGCCGCCAAGCTGGTAACCGACTTGGTCACCTTGAGCGACATCGGTGATAAGAAGCGCTTTAGTCGCATATTGATAGGATTCAAACCTGGCTCAACAACGGATATCGAGATCCTGCATTTCAAAGACGGCAACAACGTCATGTCTGCAGCTGACTTTATCGTGACCGCAACAAACCCCGACCGCTACGGTAATTATCGGGAAATCAAGGACCTCATCGACGCCGATGGCGATGGCGACGTAGACAGCAATGACCGTCTGATTTACCGGAAGCTGGCCACATCGTTTGCGTCAATGAAAGACCCGCGCCCATAGCGGGTCTTTCAGGATGAAACCGCTCAGGATCGAGGCTTACTCCCTACCGACTCCAGGGACATCGATTTGTTTTTTGCTTGACCGCGCATGTACAACGCCTCGACCAGCTTCTGCCGCTCATCCTGGGGCAGGTTACCGGCGAACTGCGCCAGGGTGCTGTCCACCAGTGCCCGAAGGGCCATATCGGCCTCCCGTGCCTTGGCCAGCTCTGCCACCAATGCCTCACGGTCCAGGCTTGGCGCTTCCAATTGCTTGATCACACCCAACCGCGCTTCACGCCCCGCCATGATCAGCGGCTGGCTGTCGTCGCGATTGTGGCGCAGCAACTGGCGCAGCTCCCTGCGTCGCTCCACCGGCAGCTTCAACATCGCCTGGCGCAAGCCGTGCTGATTGACCACCGCTGCGGCGGTCGGCGTGTTGGCCATCCAATGGTAGAGGCCGCCACCGACGCCGCCGATAAGAAACACGTTGAGCAACACCGAAACGAGCAACCACGGCTTGAGGGATCTGCTTGTCATTGCTCGGCTTCCTCGGCATTGACGGTGAAGACGACTTCCGCGTCGCCCTGGTCGAAGACGCTGGGCAGCACGTCGGATGACAGCATGGGCAGCGGCACGCTCATGGACGCCACCAGCATTCCCGTGACGACGCCTGCGATCCCTACGCCCACAAGGCCGGCCGGCGATAGCCAACCGGCGTAACGCGACCAGAAAGACTCACCGCCCACTGCGGATCGGCGAATCTGCCTGACCAACGCCGCGTCGGCGACGAGCGGCTGATAGCTGTCCAGCCGGCTGTCGAGCCAACGCGCCTGCTGCAAGGTTTCGCGCGCATGCACATTGCCGCTGCGGAGCAACGCCTGGGCCGGTGCCTGTTCAGCGTCCGGCCAACGACGCAGGTCCGCCCCGTAGGCGTCGGCCAGGTAAGCAAAGCGTTCGGGTGTCATGGTGTTCCCCTTCCTGGGCGGGCAAGCCCGGGTGTGTCGGCAAGTTGGCTGCGCAACTGGCGTCGGGCCCTCGACAGCAGGCTCTCCAGTGCCTCGACGCTGATATTCATCAGGGCCGCGGCGTCGATGTTCGACAGCTCCTGGTAGTACTGCAACACGATGGCTTCGCGCTGGCGCTCGGGCAAGGCCGCCAACGCGGCGGCCATGCGTGCACTGCGGTCCTGGGTTTCCAATTGCTCTTCAGGCGATGGCGAGCTGTCTGCCACCTCCAGCGCCTCTTCGTCGCTCAACGGGCGCTCCTTGCGCCGGCGCAGGCGGTCACGGCACAAGTTGAGCACGACCCGGTGCAGCCAGGTATCGAAACGCGCCTCACCACTGCGCCAGTTGGCAGCCTGGCGCCAGATGCGCAGGAAGCTTTCCTGGGCCACATCCTTGGCCTCGTCGGCATCGCCCAGTATTCGACCGGCGAGCGCAAGCAACCGGGGTAGCTTGCGGGTCACCATTTCGTTGACGGCCGCAGGTTCGTTATTGCCGATACGTGCCAGCAGCTCAACGTCCGGATCAGTGTCTTTCAATCGGGCAAGTCTCGGTCCAGGGCTAAGAGGTTTCAGCGAATCCAGTGCCCTTCACGCCAATACCAGTTCGGGCCATGGGCTTCCCAGTGCCCAGGCTCCCAGCGGGCATGGCGCATCACCGGCTGCCAGTGACCCGGCACCCAGGCGTAACCGCGTCCTTCCCAGCGCCAGTGGCCAGGGTCCCAGGCATAACCGGGGCGCTCGGCGGGAATCATTTCCACACGCTGTGGTGGCGGCGTCTGCTGGATGATGATGTCGGTCTGGGCAAAGGTCGGGGTACTGACGAACACGGCGAAGGCCAGCGGGATCAGCACGGCATAACGCAAATGGGTCAGGGGTCTCATGGCAACTCCTTCATCGGCGTGCAGGAATACACGCTGCTGATGGGTTGAACGGCGTGTGCCGGCAAATCCGTCGCAGGCCGCGGCGTTTTTTTCCAGGCAGTGGTCAAACGCAGTATTGCGCAGGGGATGGCAAGGCTTGATGAAATGTTTGAAAGCTTCGCGACGGATTTACGCGGGTGACGGCGTTTAAAGAGTACGCACAACACACCCAAGAGGAAATGCCATGTCTCGTCGCCTATCCATGCTGGTCGCCGCCTTGTTGATTGTCAGCCTCAGCGGCTGTGTGATCGTGCCGGAGCACCGGCATTGCTGCTGGCGCTACTACGGCGCTGCCGCGACACCGACCGACACCGTCAACGGCTGATCCAGCGCGCTAACCCCTCCGCGTCCGGCTTGGAGCGCGGGGGGATGCAAACGTATCGACCATGCCGCTCTTCACCGCGTAAATGCCCCACGGCTGACGCCAGAATGCCCATCACTCGACCTCCCGTCTGCTGCTGCACCCAGCGCTTGACTCCAGCCCATGATCAAATGACGCTGTTGGCGTTTAGCCATCATCGCGAGCCGCCCAATCATGAGCACCGAACTCCCAAGCCTGCCCGACAGCGATGTGTACAAGACGCTGCTGGAATCGACCAAGGCCATCCCCTGGCGCATCGACTGGCAGACCATGACCTTCAGTTATATCGGCCCGCAGATCGAAGCGCTGCTGGGTTGGGCGCCGAAAAGCTGGGTCAGCGTGGATGACTGGGTGGAGCGCATGCACCCGGATGACCGCGAATACGTTGTGAATTTCTGTGTCTCGCAATCCCGTGCCGGGGTGGACCACGAGGCCGATTACCGCGCGCTGACGGTCAACGGCGACTATGTGTGGATTCGCGACGTGGTGCATGTGGTACGCAAGGATGGCGAGGTCGAAGCGCTGATCGGCTTCATGTTCGATATCAGCGAGCGCAAAAAGACCGAAGAGCACCTCACTCGCCTGCAAAAACAGCTGGAGGAATACTCCTTCCAGGACGGCCTCACCGGTATCGCCAACCGCCGCATGTTCGATACCGTGCTGGAACGCGAATGGGCCAGCGCCCAGCGTAGCCAGTTGCCGCTGTCGTTGATCATCCTGGATATCGATTTTTTCAAGCAGTACAACGACCACTACGGCCATATCAAGGGTGATGAATGCCTGCGTCAGGTGGCACGCACGCTGTCATTGGCGGCCAACCGACCGCGGGACTTCATCGCGCGCATCGGCGGCGAGGAATTCGTTTGGTTATTGCCGGAAACCGACGCCGCATCGGCCAGGCAAGTGGCGCAACGTTGCCTGCATCTGATTTGCCAGCAACAGATCGAACATGGGTTTTCACCGGTATCAAACCTGCTGAGCCTGAGCCTGGGGGTCGGCACGCATATCGTGACGCCGAACAGTGCGATGCTGGGGTTTGTCGAAAGCGTCGACAAATTGCTGTACCAGGCCAAGCACAATGGACGGATGCGTGCAGAGTTTGCCGAAATAGAAGTGTGATACCGAGGTCAAATCGCGGGCAAAAAAAATCCCAAGTAGCTGATGGAAACTTGGGATTTAAAAATGCATAAACCGTGGGAGGTGAACGCCCGGCAATAATACCCAGTGTAAAAAGCTGTAACAAGATTATTTTAATCCTTTCGTCGGATTAAAAGCGTCGTAAGTCATTCAATAACCACATATTTTTTAAGGTAGAGGGGTATATGAGTGCCACTTTTTGGTGCAAGTATCGCGATTACTTCCACCTCATATATCCCTTTATAAACAATGGTTATTAATTAAAGCGGCGTGACACTTTTGGAGGATTGCCCGTTCAACCGTTTGCAGGTTTCGCGAAGTTCGACACTGTTAGACGATGCCGCACTGGCCACACGCTCCACTTGCCGGCACAAGGCAATGCGTTCGGCCGCCGCCTCGCGTTGGCGGTCGACCTCGGCATTGAACTGCACGAAATAGATCCCCAGTGCCCCTGCGACACACAGCACCCCGAACGCGAAATAACGCAAGCTGTTGGACGATTCGGCCGCTGGCGGGTTCATGAGCTTATAGCGCCCTGCTCTTTTCGTAGCGGACGTCGTCACCCACCTCATTGGCCACCACCGACCTGCCCAGGTCGGTGATCTGTTCTCGACTCAGCGTTTGCATACTTGCCTCCTCCATGCAGGGCGCAATTGTATGCAAATTGAAACACAGGGATTGTCATGGATTTGTAAAGCGCCTGCCCCGCGAGGGCAGATCAAGAGCAGAAGCGCTGCCGGCCAATCGTTTATTTACGCGCCACTTTGTAGCGCAGGCAGTCCTGATAGAACGTCTGGCGAATCGCCTCGGGCTTGAGCCGAGAGCGGCTGTCATAGGTCTGCTCGGTGATGCCCATGGCCATCATGCGCATCCACGATTTGTTGAACTTGATGGTCTGGATCTTTTGTCGCGCGGCATACAGCGAAACCCCTGACAGCTTGAGTTCCTGAGCCCTGGCGGCAGTACCTGCGCCCCAACTGCACATGTACTTGTCACCCTCGCGCAACTCCCGTGCCTGCACGGTAGCCGCGCCGCCGGCCAGGGAACAGGCGAACAGCATGATTCCAACAGTGCGCATTTGTTTCCTCACCTAACCACCTGAAAATAAAAGCGATTCTGGCGAGAATTTTGTTACAAAGGGGCCACTAAATTGCCTTATTGCACACGGTAGGAGTGAGTTCTATCGCACTTACAGGGACTGCATGGGTTCACCACCGATAAGTCGCGCTCGCCTGCACGGTGCGTTGCGAGCCATACCAGCACCAGGAGTAGGACAAGCAGGACGCCACGTATTCTTTATTCGCCAGGTTGGTGGCGTTCAGCGCCAGGCGCAGGTTGTCCTTGGGGTTGGCAATATTCGCAATGTCGTAGTGCACCGCCGCGTCAAACAAGGTGTAGCCCGGGACTTTCAGGGTGTTGGCCGTATCCCCCCAGGACGATCCGACATAGCGTGCGCCAGCACCGGCACCGAATCCTTTCAACTGGCCATCATGGAAGGTGTAGTCAGCCCAGGCCGAGGCCGTATGGCGCGGCAGGCCATACGTGGTCGTGCCTTTGACCGGGATCGCCGGCCCTACGCCCACATCGCTGACCGGCGCGTACTGCGCGGTGCTGTTGGACTTGCTCGCACGGTTATCCAGGTACGCGTAGGCGGCGGTGATGTCCAGGTTGTCGTTGAGGCTGGCCTTGCCTTCCAGTTCAAAGCCACGGGATTGCTGTTCGCCGTCCTGGATGTTGCAACGGCCATTGCCACACAGGTGGGTCGGGTCTGGGTCGATGGTAGGCACGTTGCTCTGGCGCAGGTCGAAAATCGCCGCCGTGATAAAGCTGTTGCTGCCTGGCGGTTGGTACTTGATACCGATTTCATACTGCTTGCCCTCGGTCGGCTTGAACACCGAACCACCGTAGCCGGTGCCCGATTGCGGGTTGAACGACTCGGCATAGCTGGCGTAAGGCGCCAGACCGTTTTCAAACAGATAGACCAGGCCCACACGCCCGGTAAACGCCTTGCTGTCCAGGGAGGATTTGCTCTTGGCGCCACTGCTCAGGGTCTTGGTAGTGCTGTCGGTGCTGGCCCAGTCATAGCGACCGCCGAGCAACAGCACCCATTGGTCCCACTTCATTTGCTCCTGCAGGTAGACCCCCGTCTGTTCGCTGCGCGAGGTCGCATCGGTGGTGAACGCTGGCGTGGCCACGGGCGCGCCGTAGACCGGGTCGAAGATATCCAGGTCCGGCCCCGAGCCGTAACCGGCCTTGGTGTCGGTGCTGGTGTTCTGGTAATCGAGGCCCATCAACAACGTGTGCTGCAATGGCCCGGTGTCGAATTTGGCTTGCAGTTGGTTGTCGAGGTTGTAGGCGTCCATGTCGACATCGGTGGCAATGGTCGAACGCTTGGACGTGCGGTAATCCGCCCTGAGGTAGCTGTTGTAGAGGCTCCGATAGACACCTTCGGCACGCAGGTAGCGCGCGTTCTGGCGCACGGTCCAGACATCGTCGACATGATGTTCGAACGCGTAGCCAAGGGAGTAATACTCACGGTCACTCTTCTCGAAATTCTTTTCGCCGTCGTAGAAGTCCACGTCGATCCTGCGCCCGGTCGGACTGTGCAGCACCGAGCCCCAGGCCGGCACCGAGCCGTAGGATGCGCCTTGGGGGTCCTTCTGGAAATGCCCGAGCAAGGTCAGCGAGGTGGCCTCGTCCGGGCGCCAGGTGAATGCACTGGACAGTGACTGGCGGCGGGTCTCGGTGTGTTCGACCTGGCCGTCGGCCTCGTCGAACAATCCCGCCACACGGTAGGCGTACACACCCTGATCGTCGATCGGGCCACTGAGGTCGAAGGTGGTGCGCTTCTTGTTGAAGGTGCCGTATTCGACGCCCACTTCATGAAACGGCGTGTCCAGCGGGCGCTTGGTGACCATATTGATCACCCCGCTCGGCGTGCCCGGGCCATACAGCACCGAAGCCGGGCCGCGCAGTACTTCGACGCGCTCCAGATCGAAGGCGTCCTTTTGCGGCAAGGCGTCACGGCTGGCAGGCACGCGCAGGCCATCGAGGTAGGTGGACGGGGCGAAGCCACGGATGGTCAGTTGATCCAGGCGCGAGGCCGTGGCGCCACGGGTTTCCGGAACGACAGCGGCGCTGTAGCGCAGGATCTGGTTAAGGCTCTCGGCGTTCTGTGCGCGCATCTGGTCTTTAGTGACGATAGAAATCGACTGCGGGGTTTCAATCACTGCGGTGTCGGTCTTGGTTCCTGACAGGCTGCGCGTGGCCACGTAGCCGGCCACCGGCCCGGTCGGACTGTCGGCCCGGTCGGCCGCGCTGATGGTCGTGGCCTGTAACTCCATGGCCCCGCCGTTATCCGGGATAGCTTCCAGACGGTAGCGGTCGGCAGAGATCTTCAGCGCCTGCAAGCCGCTACCGGCGAGCACATGATTCAGCGCTACCTCAGTGTCGTATTGCCCGCTCAAGCCATTGCTGCGTTTGCCACGGGCCAGGCTTGCATCGAAAGCCAGCACCAGGCCCGCCTGTTCGGCCAGGCTATTGAGTGCCTGGCTCAATTCGCCGGCCGGAATCTGGAAACGGCGCAAGGCGCTGCGGCTTTCTTCAGCGAAGGCGGACGGCACGATCAGCAGCGGCACGGCGGCAAAGGCAATCGCCACGGACAGGGCCAGTGGGTGCAAGGGACGAGCAAGGCGCGACATGGGAAATCCTGCGTAATGGAGGTTCTATTAACCATGACGGGCACGCAGGAAAATCGGGCAAGGATGAGAGCAGTTTTTATTTGAGTGGTGTACTGCAATCGGTTGGATCGCTTTTTTGTGTAGCCCTTTGGGTAGGTTTTTCGCGTCTTTTTCCTGACTGTGGTGAGCCCTTTCTGATTTTCAAAACCGTTCATCCAGCCGCTTTTCGCTGCGGCAGACTCCGACGCCTTGCCTTCTGCCGAGACGTCACGGATGACCAACGCTTCCCACATTGCCCATATCGAACATGAGCTGGATGGCTTCCATCAGAGCCTGGTGACGTATCGCCAGCAACTGGGGGCCTGGTATTCGCGTGCGCTGGATTCGGTGAGCCACGCCGCTGATTTACCGTCGTTGCTGAGGATGGATCGGGTGTTGCGCGCGGGGAATTCGCAACGTTCCGTGAGCCTTTCCGATACCGACTTCTCCACCGTGGCCCGCTGCCCGGCGGGCGGTGTGTTGCAGATCGAAAGCAAGTTCGAGTCGGTGTATGACGTGCCGATTGGCGATATCCCGGTTGAGGTGATCGGCCTGGATGACGGCAGTTCTACCGTGGTCATGCTCGATGAACAGGGTAAAGGCTCACACCCATGCGTCGCGGGCGCGCGCTACCAGGTACGGGTGCAAGGCGGCGTGTCGGCGCAACAGGTGGACGCGTTGTTTGTGTCCTACGCCGGGCTGACCGCAGACCTGGAGCAATGGCTGCGGTCGCAGTGGGAAGGGTTCAAGCCGCATTGGCAACAGTCGACGGCCAGCGCGATTGGCAGCGGGATATTGGCTGGCAGTTGGGCGGCGATTCGCGAGGTGTGGGACAGCATCCAGCTGGTGCAGGCAATTCTTGAAGACCCGTTGAAGTACGTCGAACAGCTTGGCGCCGAAGCGGCCAAGCTGGCGGATTTGGCCGCCAGCGCCCCCAAGGTCATGGAACAGGCGATGTTGCTCGCCAGTGATGAAGCGGCGCTGTTCCTGCTGGTGCGCACGGCGATGATCTGGTTGGACGCATTGCCGCCCAGTGAGATTGCGCAAGTGGCGGCTGGGTTTGTGGTGTCGCTACTGATCGACCTGGTGATGGGTGCGGTGCTGACCATCGCATTGCCCGCGGCAGCAGTGGCGTATTTGAGCCTGCGGCTGGCCAGGTATGGCGCGCAGATGGTTAAGGCGGCTGTAGGTTTTGTTCAGGGCGTGCTGGCGATTCTGACGAAGTTCATGCAGGCGGTGGATCGCTACAAAGCGGTGGCGGTTCGCGGCGTGGTCGGCGGGCTCAAGCAAGGCACGCTGCAGATGCGCTGGCGGGCGCGGCAGAACACGGTGCTGAAGCAAAAAGAGCACGTGGATGATGCGCCTCTTTCGGGGAAAAACCCTGCGGGGGATGCTGCCGCGTCTTCGGATAAAACCGTAACCAACGGCTGTCCGGTGTCGATGGTTACCGGCGAGGAATTGCTCACCCTCACCGATGGCACGCTGGACGGGATTTTGCCCTTCGAGTGGACCCGGTTGTACCGCACCAGTGCGGTGGAAGTGGATTGCGGGTTGGGGTTTGGCTGGAGTCATTCGCTGGCGCACAGGCTTTCTGTGGTGGGCGATTCGGTCGTCTGGATTGACCATGAAAACCGCACGACTGAGTTCCCGCTGCCCACCGCGGCTCGCCCGGCGATCACCAATAGCCTGGCTGAAGCGGCGATCTATCTGGGCGCTTCGCCGGATGAACTGGTGCTGGCCCAGGCCTCGCGGTTTTATCACTTTCGCGACGGTGTATTGGTCTCGATCAGTGATGCGTATGACAACCGCCTGCGAATCTTCCGCGACGTATTGGGGCGCATTGAGCGGTTGGATAACGGCGCGGGCCGGTCGCTGTTTTTGCGCTATGAACGGGGCCGCATTGTGGCGGTGGATTACCAGGTTCAGCGCGCCAAGGGGCATGAACCCTACGTCTGGGTGACGGAGCAGCACGTTGTTGCCTACGCCTATGACGACGCTGGACGGCTGGTCTCGGCGACCAATGCCGTCGGCGAAAGCGAGGTTTACCGCTACGACGATAAGCACGTCATTCTCGAGCGGCAATTGGCCGGTGGGGCGAGTTTCTTCTGGGCGTGGGAACGGTCTGGCAAGGCGGCGCGATGTGTCCGGCATTGGGCCAGTTTTTCGCAGATGGACACGCGCTATGTGTGGAGTGACGATGGTCGCGTCACGGTGCACAACGCCGATGGCAGCCAGGAAGTGTATGTCCATGACCACCGGGCGCGGCTGGTGCAGCGGATTGATCCGGACGGTGCGCAGCACTTCAAATCCTACGATGACAAAGGTCGGCTGACGGTCGAGCAGGACCCGCTGGGGGCGGTGACGGCGTATCAGTACGACGAAGCCGGGCGCTTGGTCGCGCTGTTTCCGGGGGATGACGAGCCGACGTCCTACGAGCATGACAATGGCTTCGTACGGGTTGTAAGGCGGGGTCTGGCGGTCTGAAAGTACGAGCGTAATGACCAGGGCGATGTCATTCGTAAGACCGATCCCGACGGCCATGTCACCGACTACAGCTACGACCAATACGGACAACTGGTTGGGGTTTGGTACCCGGATCACAGTTGTCAGCGACTGGTGTGGAATGAGCGCGGGCAACTGCTGGAGCAGACGCTGCCCAATGGCGCTGTGCGGCGCTATCGCTATGACGATCTTGGCCGGCAGGTGGCCCGTGAGGATGAGCATGGCGCGCTGACCCAGTATCAGTGGGACAGCGTGGGTCGGTTGGTTCGCGTGGTGCTGCCCGGTGGGGCGTGTCGGGAATACAGCTACAACCCCTACGGAAAAATCACCGCCGAACGCGATGAACTCGGGCGTGTCACCCGCTACGAATACGCCGACGGCTTGCACCTGATCAGCCGCCGTATCAACGCCGATGGCACCCAGGTCCACTACCGCTACGACAACGCCCGGTTACTGCTGACCGAGATCGAAAACGAGGTCGGCGAGACCTACCGGCTCGACTACCACCCCAACGGGCTGATCCAGCAGGAAGTCGGGTTTGATGGGCAGCGTACGGCTTATGCCTACGACCTCAACGGCAACCTGCAGGAAAAGACCGAACACGGCGACGATGGCAGTCAGCTCGTTACTCGTTATGAGCGAGACCACGCCGGTCGCCTCGTACGAAAAACCCTGCCCGACGGCAACCTTGTTGAATATACCTACGACCGCCAAGGCAACCTCCTCAGCGTCGACGACGGTCACTGGGCGCTAGCCTACGAATACGATAGCCAAAACCGTCTCACCGCCGAACACCAAGGCTGGGGCACCTTGCGTTATGGCTACGACGCCTGCGGTCAGCTTCAAAACCTGCGCCTGCCCGACAACAACCGCGTGGTGTTCAACCACAGCAAAGGCGGCCACCTCGCCACCGTCGAGTTAAATGGCGCACTGCTGACCTCTCATCTATTCAAGGCCGGCCAAGAACACCAACGCCAACAGGGCCAGCTCCTCAGCCACTACCACTACGACGAACAACACCGCCTGCACGCCCACACCGTCGCGCAACAGGACACCCACCTTTACCAGCGCCACTACGACTACGACAAAACCGGCAACCTCACCCGTTTAGTCGACAGCCGCAAAGGCGAACACCACTACCACTACGACCCCCTCGCCCGCCTCACCCGCGCCGACCATACGCAAGCCCCGCACGAACGCTTCGCCCACGACCCGGCCGGCAACCTGCTCATGCAAGACCGCCCCGGCCCCGACATCGTCGCCGGCAACCGCCTGATGATCCAGGGCGACCGCCACTACGACTACGACGCTTTCGGCAACCTCATCCGTGAACGGCGCGGCAAGGGTCACCAACTCGTCACCGAATACCGCTACGACTGCCAGCATCGGCTGATCGGCATCACCCAACCCAACGGCCAAACCGCCAGCTACCGCTATGACCCGTTTGGGCGGCGAATCAGCAAAACCGTCGACAACATCACCACCGAGTTTTTCTGGCAAGGCGACAAACTCATCGCCGAACATCACGCCGAAAAGCATCGCAGCTACATCTACGAACCGGACAGCTTTCGCCCGCTCGCCCTGCTGGAAGGCTTCGGTCCAAAAGAAACCAAGCCTTATCACTACCAACTCGACCACCTCGGCACACCGCAGGAACTCACCGCCCCCGACGGTGAAATCGTCTGGTCCGCGCACTATCGCGCCTACGGCCAGATCAGCCGTCTCGACAAAGGCAAAATCGACAACCCGCTACGGTTTCAGGGTCAGTACTTCGATCAGGAAAGCGGGCTGCACTACAACCGTCATCGCTACTACAATCCGGATGTCGGTCGCTACCTGACACCGGATCCGGTTAAGTTGGCGGGTGGGATCAATGCGTACCAGTACGTGCCAAATCCCACCGGCTGGGTAGATCCGTTAGGCTTAAGTACTTGTCCTGGTGAAAATGGATGTAAACCGACAAACGGCGCTGATGCCCCGCAGAAACATGCAAAAGTCCACGAGGGAGATGCAGAACTACCTAAAGGGGCCGATAGCAAACTATCTAGAAATGGTGCTTTTAAAAGAGCAAAAGCAATAGGCGAAATCCCAAAGACTCAACACCCGACACTAATACGCAGAGTTAAGATCACTGATCAGGAGCAGTACACGGAGGGTAGAGTGTACACATTCAAATTACAGGAACGCCAAATAGAAATCAGGGAGCACTCACTTGGTCATAAAAAAGGCAACCTTGGTCCACACTTCAACACGGAGATCAGAATCAACGGACAATCAATACCGTTAAAAAACGACACAGACAATCACTCATACTTCAAGAGATAAAAAATGGAAACAGTATTCATCAGACAAATAGGCATCCATCCGTGGGATCAACTGTATCCTAGCCACGACGAGAACTATATAACGGTAACACTGCTCAACCAAGATTATGCAGGTATGTGGAAAACCTGGTGTGAGTTTAGCTCACGAATTACAGAAAAATGGCCAAAAATTGTACAGTGGCATACACATCTATCGCCTTGCTACAGCAAAAGCGAAGAATACATTTTACAAAAGAACTTTTATAAAAAATCACATCCAGCAGATATTTTAAGAAAAAATGAATTCACCAACATCTACTCTCAGATAATTAACTTAGATTGCAACCCGCTTCAAATTAATCCTGACTGCATGGCATGCTACCGAACTTCTGTAACACTTATGCAAAACAATGAAAGCAATCTCGAACACCTATGGCACAACCTAAGCACTCTCACGAACATCTCAAAAACTGACGACTTCAAATTAATTCTTTCTGACGAAAAATCTATTTCCTTCAGATTCTATGATGCAGAAACACATGGTGTCGCCCAGCTCATTTGCCACTCAAAACACTTGCCTTCCCTAAACGAAACCATTCACAAAATTAACTTGGAAGAAATTCAGCAAAACGGTGTTTACGAATATATCCATAGGTAATGAGCTTAGGAGTGCGACATTCATTTTATTTACTTTACGTGTGTGCCCTCTCAGAAGATCTGAGCAGAAAGAGCAGAAAGGGGACAGAACTGAATGGCACTTACTTAACAGCTAACCTTCTGATATGACTACAAAAAATGAAAAA
>NZ_JBMDIS010000075.1:0-29979 GCF_057808775.1 Pseudomonas sp. FG86
GGCAACGCCGGCAGCGGTACGACCGACTCCAACAACTACACCATCGATACCGCGCAGCCGACCGCGACCATCGTCGTTGCCGACCCGGCGCTGAACATCGGCGGCACGTCCCTGGTCACTATCACGTTCAGCGAAGCGGTCAGCGGCTTCACCAACGCCGACCTGAGCGTCGCCAACGGTACGTTGAGCGCGGTGAGCAGCAACGACGGCGGTATCACCTGGACGGCGACTTTCACGCCGACCAGCAACGTCACCGACGCCACCAACCTCATCACGCTGAACAACACGGGCGTCAACGACCTGGCCGGTAACGTCGGTACGGGCACCACCGATTCGAACAACTACGCCATCGATACCCAGCGCCCAACCGCCACCCTTGTGGTTACCGATTCAGCCCTCGGCATCGGCCAGACCTCACTGGTGACCATCACCTTCAGCGAGGCGGTCACCGGCTTTACCAATGCCGACCTGACGATTGCCAACGGCACATTGAGCGCGGTGAGCAGCAACGATGGTGGCATCACCTGGACCGCGACGCTGACCCCCGTGAACGGGGTGACTCATGCAAACAACGTCATCACCCTGGATAACACCGGCGTCACCGATTTGGCGGGCAATGCCGGCAGCGGTACGACCGACTCGAACAACTACGCCGTCGACAGCCAGCGGCCGACCGCGACCATCGTGCTCGCTGATACGGCGTTGGTCGCCGGTGAAACGTCGCTGGTGACCATCACTTTCAGCGAGGCGGTCACCGGTTTCACCAACAGTGACCTGAACGTGCCCAATGGCACCCTCACGGCGGTGAGCAGTGCCGATGGGGGTGTGACCTGGACCGCCACCTTTACTCCGACCGCTGGTATCAAGGACACCACCAACCTGATCACCCTGAACAACACGGGCATCGCCGACCTGGCAGGTAACGTCGGCACCGGCACCACCAACTCGGTCAATTTCACCGTCGACACCGTACGCCCAACCGCGACCATCGTGGTGGCGGACAATGCGTTAAATATCGGCGAGACCTCATTGGTCACCATCACGTTCAGCGAAGCGGTCAGCGGTTTCACCAACGCCGACCTGACGATTGCCAACGGCACCTTGACGACTGTGAGCAGCAGCGACGGCGGTGTTACCTGGACGGCGACTTTCACGCCGACCAGCGACGTCACCGACGCCACCAACCTGATTACCCTCGACAACAGCGGCGTTCAGAACGGCTCGGGCAATACCGGCAGCGGCAGCACCGATTCCAACAACTACGCCATCGATACCCAGCGGCCGACGGCAACCATAGTCGTTACCAACGACAGCCTGAACATCGGTGCCACTTCGCTGGTGACCATCACCTTCAGCGAGGCCGTCACCGGGTTTGATCTTTCGGACCTGAGTGTCGCCAATGCCGTGCTGTCCAACCTGGCGAGCAATGATGGCGGCAAAACCTGGACCGCGACCCTGACGCCGACCGCCGCCATCACCGATGCGACCAACCTGATCGTGCTGGATGCCGGCCAGGTTAACGACACGGCGGGTAACGTTGGCACCGGCATCGCGATCTCGAATAACTACGCGATCGATGGCGAGCGCCCTACCGCGACCATCAGTATCGCCAACCCGAACTTGACCGTCGGCCAGACGACTACCGTGACGTTCACCTTCAGCGAGAAAGTCAGCGGCTTTAATCTGGATGCCCTGAGCGTGGCCAACGGCAGCTTGTCCAACCTGGTCACCGGTGACGGTGGCAAGACCTGGACTGCGACCTTGACGCCAACGGCCAACCTCAATGACCCGAGCAACTTCATCACCCTCGATAACCGCCTGGTGAATGACCTGTCGGGCAACGCGGGCAGCGGCTATGCCAACTCCAACAACTATGCGATCAACACGGTAGCGCTGACCGGCGACCCATTGTTCCGCGTCACCGATCCGGCACCGCCTCAAGGCGCACCGAACCCACCCTTGCAACCGATCGTGTTTGGCCGGCCGACGGGCGTCCTCGGTTTACCCATCGGCTTCCCGCCGTTGTTCGAGCAACGTGAGTTGGGGGCGGGCTTGCCGCCGGTGGGCAGCATCTTTCTGCGCAACGGTGCCTTGGCTCCCAGCTATATCGCCCAAGTATTCGGCACCGATAGGGCCGGTGACAGCAGCGCCAGCGGCTTTTTGGGCTTGGGCGGCGGCGATGGCGGGGTGTTTGGTTCAAGCACCTTGTCGAGCCTGTTCAATCGCGAAACCCACGGTGACGATAGCCCCCTCAAGGCGTCCGACAACCAATCGATCAAAGGCCCGGGCGATCCGGTCCAGGGGGCGCGCGGCATGTTTGGCGCGCCGAGCCTCGGCCAGCAATTGCAGCAGCTCAAAGACACAGAACAGCGCCAAGTGATGGACCTGGCGCACGCACTGCAACAAGTCGGCATCAGCGAAATGCAGGCTTGAACACACTTAACTCCAGGCGTAGTAACAGGGGCATTACAAGGATGAAGACACGTCATAAGTTGTTCGGTGCCAGCGTGCTGGCGCTGGCGATCAGCGGTTGTGCAGTCACCAGCGAACCGATTGAGCGCAGTGTCAGCGAGCAGCGAGCCCGCAACGACCTGCACGGCATGTACAAGGATCAGGAGCCGTTGAGCGGCGCGTTGACGCTGCACCAGGCCATGGCCCGCGCCGTCAAATACAACCTCGAAGGTCGTTTGAAGGTGATGGAGGAGGCCCTGGCCAAACGCCAATCGGATCTCTCCAGCTTCGACATGCTGCCGCGCATGGCCTTGTCCGCAGGCTATGCCGGACGCAATAACACCAACGCTTCCAGCAGCCAGAGCGTGCTCACCGGTACCCAGTCCCTGGAACCGTCGACCTCCCAGGACCGCGATCGTCGCGTGGCGGACCTGACCATGGTGTGGAACGTACTCGACTTTGGTGTCAGCTACATCAGCGCCAAGCAGCAAGGTGACCAGCGCCTGATCATCCAGGAACGTCGGCGCAAGGTCATCAACACCATCGTCCAGGACGTGCGCTCGGCCTATTGGCGAGCCGTGGCGGCCGAGCGCTTGCTGACCCAGATCGATAGCCTGATGGCGCGGGTCGACAAAGCCCAGGTCGATAGCCAAAGCATGAGCGAGCAGCGCATCGGCGACCCGGTCCAGGCCCTTGGCTACCAACGCTCGCTGATCGAAGCCACACGCCAATTACAGGAACAGCGCCGTGCCTTGTCCCTGGCCAAGACCGAGCTGGCGACCCTGATCAACTTGCCCATGGGGACTGAGTTGAGGCTGGCCACGCCGGACGACTACACCGTGCCCCAGCTCAAGGTCAACCTGGCCAGCCTGGAACAGGAAGCCCTGGCCAATCGGCCGGAATTGCGCGAGCAGGATTACCAGAGCCGCATCAGCGCCGCCGAAACCCGCAAGGCCATGTTGCGCCTGCTGCCGGGCCTGGAGTTCTCCGCCGGTGGCCACTACGACAGCAACTCGTTCCTGGTGGACAATCGCTGGGCCGACTACGGCGCCAAAATCACCTGGAACCTGTTTAACGTGATGTCCGCGCCCGCCGCCATCGACGTGGCCAAGGCCGGTGAAGAAGTCGCCACCGCAAGGCGCCAGGCCATGTCTATCGCGGTGCTGGCGCAGATCTATGTGGCCAACGCCAACTTCCAGGACGCCGTGCGCCAGTTCAAGACCAGCGAGCAACTGGCCAATATTGACGGGCAAATCCTCACCCAGCTGCGCAATCGACACGAAGCGGCTGGCCTGGGCGAACTCGACCTGATCCAGGGCGAGCTCAGTACCTTGCAAGCCGACCTGCGCCGCGACCTGGCTTACGCCGACCTGCGCAACGCCTACGGCCAGATCTTCGCCAGCGCCGGTCTCGACCCGCTGCCGGAGCAACTGGACTCCGACCGCGTGCAAAGCATCGCCACCGCCCTGGCCAGCCGTGAATCGGCCTGGGCCGCCGGCAACATCAGCGCACCGGTGCCGCGTGCCGTCGCCCAATAACCTGGTGGCGCCCACGGCGAGCATCACCCGCCGTCAACGCGAGGCGCGCAATGGCCATCGGGGTGTGGCGATCCTGCTCACCGGCCTGCCCGCCTCGGGCAAGTCGACCCTGGCCCAGGGCCTCCAGGCCGCGTTCTTCGAACAAGGCCGCCAGAGCATCGTGCTCGACGGCGACGCCTTGCGCGTCGGGCTCAACAAAGACCTGGGCTTTGCCGACGGCGACCGTCTGGAAAACATCCGCCGCGCCAGCGAACTGGCGGCGCTGCTGGTGGACAACGGGCAAATCGTGATCCTGGCGATGATTGCGCCTCTGGTGCAATTGCGTGCGGTCCTCGCCCAACGCTTGGGGGCCGATTATCGGGAAGTGTGGTGCAGTGCCTCGCTGGCGGTTTGTGAGCGGCGCGACCCCAAAGGTCATTACGCACGCGCCCGCAGAGGTGAGCTACCGGGGTTTACCGGCATTGGTTCGCCCTACGAGCCACCGCCCCACGCTTCGCTGGTACTGGACACCGGCGTGCTGTCGACACAACAGAGCGTCGAACGGTTGTTGGCCTGGCTGGCGCCTGAACTAGACTCTGGGGAATTGTCTTCTTAGGAGCCCGCCATGGAATCGCCTGTGCACAGCTTGCCGTCACTGTTCAAACAGCTTGGGCTGGCCGATGACCGGGTCAGTATCGAACAGTTTGTGGCGGCTCATTCACCGCTTAAGCCGGAGCTGCATCTGGCGGATGCGTTTTTTTGGACGGACAGCCAGAGAGCGTTTTTGCGCGATGAAATCTGCGAGGACGCGGATTGGGCGGAAGTGGTGGATGAGTTGAATCTGATGTTGCGGAGTGGGCGAGGGGGGTAAAAAAATCTTTTGAAAGTTGTCTGAAGCCGACACCGATCCAAATGTGGGAGGGGGGCAATCCCCCTCCCACATGGCTTATGCGATTGCTGAACATCCAACCCTCCCACCACCTATCCGCTAAATTGTTTCAAAACTTGACGCAATTTGATCTCTCCGCCATATTGATAGTTAGCAAACTAACAGTATGCGAACTATCCAGTGCCTCAATCCCTCGAACAACTCCAGATGAACCTCAGCAGCAGCATGGTGGTGGGCGCCCGTAACTGGCGCAAAATCTGCCAGAACACGCTGGTGAGCTACGGTATTTCAGAAGCCTGCGCCGTGCCGTTGCTGATGATCGGTCGCCTGGGCGATGGTGTGCACCAAGTGAAAGTCGCCCAGGCGTCAGGGATGGAAAGCCCGTCGCTGGTGCGCCTGCTCGATCAGTTGTGCAGCAGCGGCTATGTGTGCCGCACCGAAGACGTCCACGATCGCCGTGCCAAGGCCCTGAGCCTGACCGAGCGCGGTCGCGAGCTGGTGCAGGCGGTGGAGGTGCAACTGGTGCGCCTGCGGCGCGAAGTGCTGGCCGAGATTGCCCCTGCGGACATGGAGGCTGCGTTGCGTGTACTGCGTGCTTTTGAAGCGGCCCATCAACACCCTGCCGGTGTGACATCTTGAGCGGTTTTTTCACCGGCCTGCCGCCGGCGAAGGACTGGTTCTACGGCGTACGCACTTTCGCGGCGTCGATGATCGCGCTGTACATCGCCATGCTCATGCAAATGCCGCGTCCCTATTGGGCAATGGCCACGGTGTATATCGTCTCCAGCCCGTTTGTCGGCCCCACCAGTTCCAAGGCGCTTTACCGTGCCATTGGTACCTTCATGGGCGCGGCGGCGGCGGTGGTGTTCGTGCCGATGTTCGTACAGTCACCCTACCTGCTGGTGGTGGTGATTGCCTTGTGGACGGGCACCTTGTTGTTTCTCTCCATGCACCTGCGTACCGCCAACAACTACGCGCTGATGCTGGCCGGCTACACCTTGCCGCTGATCGCCCTGCCGGTGGTGGATAACCCGCTCGCGGTGTGGGACGTGGCTGAAGCGCGCACCGAGGAAATATTCCTCGGCATCGCGGTCGCCGCGGTGGTCGGCGCGATGTTCTGGCCCCGGCGCCTGATGCCGGTGTTCGATGGCTCGGTCGCCAAGTGGTTCAGCGATGCGCAGGTCTACAGCCAGCGCTTTCTCACCCGCAACATAACGCCGGAAGAAGTCAGCACTTTGCGCGGTGGCATGGTCGCCACCTTCAACACCCTCGAATTGATGATCGGCCAGTTGCCCCATGAAGGCGCTCGGCCGCAGACGGTACGCAACACCAAGGAACTGCGCGGGCGGATGATTCATCTGCTGCCGGTGGTGGATGCGCTCGACGATGCGCTGTACGCCATCGAGCACCGAGCGCCGGAGTTTCTCGCCGCGCTCGCGCCGTTGCTGGAGGCGACGGAACAATGGTTGCAAAGTACCACCGAGTCCTCGCCGTTGGACCGCTGGCGCGCCCTGCGCGACCAGGTCGACGCCCTGCAACCCCACGGTGAAGCGCTGGACGACCGCCATACGCTGCTGTTTTCCAACGCCCTGTACCGCCTGGGCGAGTGGATCGACCTGTGGCAAGACTGTCGCAGCCTGCAAGCGGCCATCCAGTGTGAAAGCCAGGACACCTGGCGCGCCGTCTACCGCCACTGGCGCCTGGGCCGGCTGACGCCATTCCTCGACCGTGGGCTGATGCTCTATTCGGCGTTCTCCACTGTGACCGCGATCATCGTCGCCTCGGTGCTGTGGATACTGCTGGGCTGGACCGACGGCGGCAGTGCGGTGATCCTGGCCGCCGTCGCCTGCAGCTTCTTCGCCTCGATGGACGACCCGGCACCGCAGATCTACCGGTTCTTTTTCTGGACCGCCATGTCGGTGCTGTTCGCCAGCCTGTACCTGTTCCTGGTGTTGCCCAACCTGCACGATTTCCCGATGCTGGTGCTGGCGTTCGCCGTGCCCTTTATCTGCATCGGCACACTCACGGTACAGCCACGTTTTTACCTGGGCATGCTGTTGACGCTGGTGAATACCTCATCGTTCATCAGTATCCAGGGTGCCTACGACGCGGACTTCCTCAACTTCGCCAACGTCAACCTGGCCGGGCCCGTGGGCCTGCTGTTCGCCTTTGTGTGGACCCTGGTTTCGCGGCCCTTCGGCGCCGAACTGGCGGCCAAGCGCCTGACCCGTTTCAGTTGGAACGACATCGTTGGCATGACCGAGCCCTCGACCCTGAACGAGCAACGTTACCTGGCCGCGCAAATGCTCGACCGCCTGATGCAGCACCTGCCGCGCCTGGCCATCATCGGCCAGGACACTGGCATCGCCCTGCGTGATCTGCGCGTGGCGCTGAACCTGCTCGACCTGCTGGCCTATTCGCCGCGCATCCTCGGCGTGCCTCGGGTGCTGCTCAACCAGGTGGTGGATGGCGTCGGTGGTTACTTCAAGGCCTGCCTCAAGGCGGGTGAACGCTTGCCCGCGCCCAGCGGTCTGCTGATGACCCTCGACCGCACACGTCGAGCCCTCAACGGGCAAGGCCTGCAAGACGAAGACGACACCCGCCTGCATCTGTTGCATGCACTGGCTGGCCTGCGCCTGGCGCTGTTGCCCGGCGTGGAATTTATTGGCGGCACGGAGATGGAAGCGCCGTTGCCCGATGGAGCGCCTCTATGATCGGTGATCTGGATATCAGCGGGGTGTTCCTGCCCACGTTGCTGGTGCTGATGGGCATTGCCTACGTGTTGTTCCTGGTGGTGCACGGGTTGCTGACGCGCATTCACTTTTATCGCCTGGTCTGGCACCGGGCATTATTCAATGTGGGGCTCTACGCGCTGTTGCTGGGCGCGGTGGACTCACTCAGTCGATACCTGATGACATGAAAAAACCTTTTTTGACCATCGGCCGTGTAGTCCTGACGTTATTGATCGTGACCTTTGCGGTCGTCGTCGTGTGGCGCATGGTCATGTACTACATGTTTGCCCCCTGGACCCGTGACGGCCACATCCGTGCCGACATCGTGCAGATCGCCCCGGACGTGTCCGGGCTGATCCAGCGGGTCGACGTGCGTGACAACCAGTTGGTCAGCAAAGGCCAGGTGCTGTTCGCCGTCGACCAGGACCGTTTCAAGCTGGCGCTGCGCCAGGCCCAGGCTGCCGTGGCCGACCGCCAGGAAACCCTGGCCCAGGCCCAGCGCGAGTACAAGCGTAACCGGGGCCTGGGCAACCTGGTGCCCAGCGAGCAGCTGGAAGAAAGCCAGTCCCGTGTCGCCCGTGCCCAATCGGCCCTGGCCGAGGCGCAAGTCACGGTGGATTCGGCCCAACTCAACCTCGACCGCTCGGTGATCCGCAGCCCGGTCGACGGCTACGTCAACGACCGCGCGCCGCGTACCCAGGAGTTTGTCACCGCCGGCCGCCCGGTGTTGTCGGTGGTGGACAGTAACTCGTTCCATATCGACGGCTATTTCGAAGAGACCAAGCTCGACGGTATCCACGTCGGCATGGGCGTCGACATCCGCGTGATCGGCGATAACGCGCGCCTGCACGGCCACGTGCAGAGCATTGTTGCCGGGATCGAGGACCGAGACCGCAGCAGCGGCTCCAACCTGCTGCCTAACGTCAACCCGGCATTCAGCTGGGTGCGCCTGGCCCAGCGGATTCCGGTGCGTATTGCGTTCGATGACGTGCCGGCGGACTTCCGCATGATCGCCGGGCGCACGGCGACGGTGTCGATCATCGGCGACAAGCCCGCGGCCAAGGCGCAGCAGGGAGAACAACCATGAAACCGGCGGCGTTGTTGGCCACCGTGGGGCTGGGTGTATTGCTGTCGGCGTGCCAGGTGGTCGGCCCGGATTACCAACTGCCGGACAAGGCCGCCATCAACCGTGGTGACCTGCAAGGGCAACTGTTGGGGGAGGGCAACAACGTGGTGTCGGCGCCGGTGCCGGCGGACTGGTGGAAGCTGTACCAAGACCCGCGCCTGGATGAGTTGGTGCGCCAGGCCATGGCCTCCAACACCGACTTGCGCGTGGCTGCCGCCAACCTGCAGCGTTCGCGTTATCAGACCCAACAGGCTGAGTCCGCTGGCGGCTGGAGTGCCGGCGCCAAGGCCGAGGTGCAGCGCCTGCAGGAATCCGGCGAAGCGTTTTTACAGGCAGACAAAGTGCCGGTGGATAACATCGGCAGCGTAGGCATTACCACCTCGTATCAATTCGATCTGTTCGGCACCTTGCAACGTGGCATCGAAAGCGCCCAGGCCAGCGCCGATGCGGCCCAGGCCGCCGTGGATATTGCGCGCATCACCCTGGTGGCCGATGTGGTGCGCTCCTACACCCAGGTCTGCGCGGCCAACGAAGAGCTGGCGATTGCCAACGAGTCCCTGGACCTGCAAGCCCAGAGCACCCAGCTGACCCAACGCCTGCGCGACGCGGGCCGTGGCGATGAAACCCAGGTCACCCGTTCGCAAACCGAGTACAAATCCTTGCGCGCCGACATGCCGCGCTACGAAGCGGCGCGCCAGGCCGGGCTGTTCCGCCTGTCGATGCTGCTGGCCAAGCCCGTGGACCAACTGCCGGCGGGTACCGGCACCTGCGCCCAGCTGCCGCACATCGCTCAATTGTTACCGGTGGGCGATGGTGCGGCACTGCTTAAGCGTCGCCCCGACGTGCGCCAGGCCGAACGCCAACTGGCCGCCGCCACCGCGCGTATCGGTGTGGCCACCGGCGCGTTGTACCCGGACATCGCCATCGGCGCCACGGTGGGCACCGTGGGCCTGCTCGACAACCTCGGCCAGCCCGCGACCAACCGCTGGGGCTTCGGCCCGATGATCAGCTGGACGGTGCCGACCAACGGCGCCCGTGCGCGCATCCACGAGGCCGAAGCCGCGACCCAGGGCGCCCTGGCGCATTTCGACGGCGTGGTGCTCAACGCCATCCGTGAAACCCAGACCGGCCTGGCGCAATACACCGCCGTCTTGCAGCGGCGCGAGGCGTTGGCTGACGCCGAGCACTCTGCCCAAGAGGCTGCGGACCAGACCCACCGGTTCTTCAAGGCCGGCCGCGAATCGTTCCTCGCCGACCTGCAAGCCACCCGCACCTACACCGCGATGCGCGCGCAACTGGCGGCGGCGAACACCCAGGTTGCCATGAGCCAGATCGATCTGTTCCTGGCCCTGGGCGGCGGCTGGGAAAGCGGACGAACGCAAGCCTCACAGGCCAGCAAACCCTGAGCGAATGACTATGCTTTGTCAGGTGGAGCGCGGTGACGCTCCCCTGACACTGCTCGCGTTTGCTCATGGGGATTCCAATAATGAAAAACCCTTATGCTCCCGCTTTCTGGTGCGTGCTTTTCGCACTGGTGTTGTTATCGGCCGCGTATTTCTACGGCGTCATGCTCGCCCATCAACTCGACAAGGCCATGGTGTTTCTCGACAGTGCCTGCCTGGTCATCGGCACCTTGTCCATCGGCGTGGTGGCCTGGGCGTCCTACCAGAACCAACGAGTGAAGAAAAAACTCCTCGAACAGGGTAAGACCCGGGTTGCAATCTGGGACACCAAGGTCGCCCTGCGCCGTGTCGAAACCGTGTTCGACCGCTATTTCTGGGGCAGCTACTGGCAGCCCGGGCGTACTTTCCAGGAAGTCATGGGGGACCTCACCGGCACGCCTCTGGAAAAAAGCCTCGAAATCCTGAAAAAACAATGTGTGCTGCTCGACCGGCAGGTAGACGAGGGTAGGCACTGGCTGAATAACGCGCGGGAATTGTCCGATGTCGCCACGCAGATGGCCCGTGAGCGCTACCAATTGGACTTCTGCGACCCCAAGACCGACACCCCCGGCAATGCAGTCATACACCGCGAGTTTGAGGTGCTGGTGTACACCTGGACGGCGCGTCTGAAGAGTTTTGATCACCAGTTGGATGAAATCGAGTTGGAGTACTCGTGAACCAAGTGCCGACCTTACCCCTCTGAAAAGCTGGGCCGTTCGCGGCCGCCAGTGCTAATCTTCCCCCCGCTTTTCGGCGGGCTTGAGCCAACCTCACTCGGGGTTCAAGGAAGACAGCCCACTTCTCACAGGATTTGATCAGGTCACTTCATGAATAAGCCAGCAGTCGTTCTTTTGGGTTTTGTGGTCGCCGTTGGCGTCGTCAGTGCAGGCGGCGCCTGGTACACCGGTAAACAGTTGGAGCCGGTGCTGCAAACGGCGGTGCAGGACGCCAACAAGGAACTGCAGCGCTCCATGGCTGGCGTCGACGGCACCGTGGCCCTGGAGCTGGTGTCCCTGGAGCGTGGCGTGTTCAGCAGCACCGCGCACTACCGCCTGAAGGGCCAAGGCTCGGTGTTTGGCGAAGAAAACCCCAACCCCGAATTGCTCTTCGTCGACCATATCGAACACGGCCCGCTGCCGATCTCGCGCCTGGTCACGCTCAAATGGCTGCCGGTCATGGCCACCAGTCACTACGAACTGGAAAAGAACGCCACCACCGAGAAATGGTTCGCCGCCGCCAAAGACGTGTCGCCGCTTAAAGGCGTGGCCAATATCGGCTATAGCCGCTCGGTCAACGGCAACATCGAATTGCTGCCCCTGGCGTTCAAGGACGACAAGTCTTCGGTGAGCTTCTCGGGCGCCAACATGAACTTCGACAGCACCGCCGAAGGCCAGAAGGTCAAGGCCGACGGCTTCATGAACAGCCTCAAAATCGCAGCGGTCGATGCCAAGGGTGACGCCTTCGAGGCCGAACTGGCTGGCCTGACCATCGCCAGCAACCTGGAAAAATCCACCTTTGGCTTCTACACCGGGCAAAACACCGTTGAGCTGACCGACAGCAAGTTCACCTTCGGCCCGCAGAAAGCCGTGCTGACCGTCAAAGGCTTCGAGCAGAAAGACTCCAGCGAAACCAAGGACAACAACCTGGCCGGTCGTGTCGACTACAAGATCGACGAGATCGGTTACCAGGGCAAACCCGTGGGCTCGGCGGCCATGGCCCTGAGCATGAAGAATGTCGACATCCCGGCCATGCTGGTGCTGACCAAGCTTTACCAGGACAAGATGCAGCCGGTGCAAGCCGCTGCCGCCGCGGGCCAACCCACACCTGAGCTGCAACTGAGCGAAGCCGAGCAGGCCCTGGCCGAGGCGAACGTCAACCAGGTACTGGCCGCCAAGCCCCATCTCGCGTTGGAAAACCTGTCCCTGAAAACCACCCATGGCGAAAGCAAATTCAACCTGGTGCTGGACCTGGCCAAGCCTACGTCCATGGAGCTGCCACCGGTTGAGCTGGGCAAGCAGATGGTCTCGCAGCTGGATGCCAACCTGACCTTGTCCAAGCCGATGATCGCCGACGTTTCCGCGTTGCAGGCGCAGTTGGGTGGCGTGACCGATCCTCAAGCCATCGAGCAGCAATCCCAGATGGCGTCCGAGATGGTCAGCGGCATGGCGGTTGGCACTCAGCTCGCCACCCTGGTAGGCAGCGACGTGGTGTCCAAGCTGCACTACGCCAACAATGAAGTGACCTTCAACGGCCAGAAAATGACCGTCGAGCAATTCATCGGGTTTGTGATGGCAAAAGTTGGCGCGATGAGCGGCGCGCAGTAAGTATTTTTTACACCAGCCTGAAATAAATAGTGTGGGAGTGGGAGTGCCCGCGGCAGGGAGTCAAACAGCCGGCGTAGATGCCGGTTGATACCTCCTTTTCGCAGGTAAGTCCGCTCCCACATTCACATTTACGCCGGGCATGGCAATTCTGAACAATTGTTCTGAATTGACCTTTTTCGTACGCACCTCGGCGATAGTTGCGACAGGAAAGCTAGGCCGGGTCATAAGACGCCGACAACCTGAAGCAAATCGCTCAGGACCACCTATCGTTAAAGCTTTCCGTGTGTAAGGAAGCTCACGATATGTTGCGAAACCTCCCTCTCAGTGCATCAGGCCGGTTGCGACTGCTCATCGGGGTCGCCTTGTGCAGCCAATTGCTGATGCCCGCCTTCGCCATGGCCGATCCGGCCTATGACGCCCTGATCATCCAGGCGCGCAACGGCAACTTCAGCCCCGCCCTCACCCAGCTGCGCCAATTGTCCGCCGAGCGCCAGACGCCGGGCCAGGTCAGCGACCACCTGGTGATCGCCGGTTGGGCCGGCCAGGACGCCGAAGTGCTGCAGGTGTACGAGGCTCAGGGGCAACATCGCAACCTGACCACCCAGGCACTCGCCACCGTCGCCCGCACTTATCGCAACCAGCGGCAGTGGGCACGGGCCGAAGCGGTGTATCGCCAAGCGCTGCTGCGTGAACCGAACAATATCGACCTGCAACTGGGCCTGGCCCTGGCCCAGGCCGACGGCGGCCAAGCCAGTGAGGCCGTGCAACGCATCCGCGCGCTGGTGGCCGCCAAACCCGACGACCCCACCCGACGCATGGCCCTGGGTTACGCGTTGGCTCGCGCGGGGCTGAATTACGACGCGTTGTTTGAGTTCGACCAGGCTTTTATCCGCGCCGGCGACAAACCTGACGTCGCCCGCGAGTACATCGTCGCCCTGCAAAAGGCCCGTCTGCCTGAACCCGCCTTGCGCCTGTCGGCCCAACGCCCCGGCCTGCTCGACGCGGTAACCCAGCGTCGCCTGGAGGGCGACCTTGCCGCTGAACGCGTGCGCATGGCCGAGTTCGCCACTCGCTCCGAACAAGAGCGCTACGTCATCGCAGACCGTGCGCTCCAGGACTACGACAAGCTGCTCACGCGCTGGACCCCTGACCCCACTGCCCACGACGACGTGGTGCGCTGGCGCATCGACCGCCTGGGCGCACTCAAGGCGCGGGCACGCACCGCCGAGGCAATTCGCGAATACGAAACCCTTAAAGGCGAAGGCGTGCAATTGCCGACCTACGCCGTGCGTTGGGTGGCCGCCTCTTACCTTGACCAGCGCCAGCCGGAAAAGGCCGAGCCGCTGTATCGCCAGGCGCTGGCCGCGCCGGATGCTGACCCTGCCGACCGTGTCGAAGACAGTACGGCGCTGTTCTATGCCCTGGTGGAAAGCGACAGAGCGCTGGATGCGCGTGAAGTCGCCGACAATCTGGCCAAGAGCGAGAACCCCCGTGAAGAACTCAAGGGCTTGCCCATCGGCAACCCCAACGACAGCTGGATGGACGCGCAGCAACTGGCGGCCCAGGCGGGCACCTACAGCAATGATCTGCCTGGCAGCGAAGCCGGCCTTGAAGCGCTGGTGCGAAAAGCCCCGGGCAACGTCAGCCTTCAACTGGCCCAAGCCAATATGTACCGGGCCCGGGATTGGCCGCGCCGGTCCGAGAGTTCCCTCAAGGAAACCGAAGCCCAGGCGCCGCGAGATATCAGCCTGGAAGTGTCCCAGGCCTATACCGCCATGGACCTGCAAGAGTGGCGGCAGATGGATGTGCTGACCGATGACGTGCTGGCCCGCAACCCGGACAGCCGCCAGGTGCAACGCCTCAGCCGCCTGCGGGACGTGCACGACATGGCTGAGCTGCGGGTCGAGGCCTACACCGGGAAAAGCTATGGCGGCGGCAACAACCAAGACGCCGGCGCGGTGTCCGGCAGCCGTGACTGGGGCATTGAAAGTGTGATCTACACCCCGCCCATCGACGAAGACTGGCGCCTGTTCGCCGGCGCCGGCTATGCCACCGCCGACTTCAGCGAAGGCACCGGCCAGCACCGTTGGCAGCGCGTGGGGGTAGAGCGGCGTACCCGTGACATGACCATCGAAGCCGAGGTCTCCAACCATTCCTACGGCGATGGTTCCAAACAAGGCGCCGCGATCTCGATTGCCCGCGACATCAACGACAATTGGCAATACGGCGGCAGCCTCGGCTACCTGCTGAGCACCACGCCGTTGCGCGCATTGAATGACGGGGTCACGGCCAATGGCGGCAGCGGGTTTATCCGCTGGCGCGCCAACGAAAGCCGCGAATGGAAACTGACCCTCAGCCCGTCCCATTTCAGCGACGGCAACGACCGGGTCGAAGCCTTGCTCAGCGGCCGCGAAGGCCTCTACAGCTCGCCAAAAGTGCAAGTGGACCTGGGCCTGGAAGTCGGCGCCAGCCGCAACAGCAAGGAAGACACGGTGTACTTCAACCCGAAGTCGGATTTCACCGTGTTGCCCGTCCTCAACATCAACCATGTGCTCTATCACCGCTACGAGACCCAGTGGAGTCAGCAGTTCCAGGTCGGTGCGGGTACGTATAGCCAGCGGGATTATTCCACCGGTGGCATCGGTCTGGTGGGCTATGGCCAACGCTTTCGCTGGAACGATGTCCTGGAAGCCGGCGCCAACCTGAGCCTGATCAGCCGCCCTTACGACGGTGAGCGCGAACGCGATCTGCGCCTGCTCGTCGACCTCACTTACCGTTTCTAGAAGAGCCTGACCATGACCGTCCTCAGCCGTTGCTTGTTGGTCCTGGGTGTATTGCTGGCCAGTGCCTGCGCCCAGCAACCCGCGCCATTCACTCCACCCGCCGAGCGGCCGACCCCGGCCAATGAAGCGCCGTGGCCGAAAAACCATTTCCTGGGCATCGCCTACCACGACGTCGAGGATCGCGACCCCGACCAGGCGGTGGTAGCGGTGCGCACCGAGCGTTTGATCGAACAGTTGGCCTGGCTGCGCGAGAACGGCTACCAGGCGGTCAGCGTCGACCAGATCCTGACTGCCCGCCGTGGTGGAGCACCGTTGCCGCCCAAAGCCATCATGCTCAGTTTCGATGACGGCTATTCCAGCTTCTACACCCGCGTGATGCCGATCCTGCGCGCCTATCGCTGGCCGGCCTTGCTGGCGCCGGTGGGCTATTGGATCGACACACCGATGAACAAGCCGGTGGACTTCGCCGGCTCACCACGCCCACGGGGCGAGTTCCTCACCTGGCAGCAGATCCGCGAAGTGTCGCAATCGGGCCTGGTGGAAATCGCCGCGCATACCGATGCCAGTCACACCGGGATCCTGGCCAACCCCCAGGGCAACCTGGAACCGGCGGCGACCTCGCTACGCTATGACCCGGCCACGGGCCGCTATGAAACCCCAGCGCAGTTCGAGGCGCGGATGCGGGCGGATGTGGTGGCGATCTCCAACAAGATCCAGACCGTGACCGGCAAGAAACCACGGGTATGGGTATGGCCGTATGGTGCGGCCAAGGGCACCTCGCTGGCGGTCGTTGGCGAGCAGGGTTACCAGATGGCGCTGACCCTGGACGATGGCCTCGACGACCTCGGCAAGCTGATGAACAGCCCGCGCTTCCTGGTGGCCTCCGACCCGGACGGCGAACATTTCGCCAACAGCATCGTCGCGGTACAGGCCCCTGCGCCGCTGCGGGTGCTGCATGTGGACCTGGACAACGTCTACGACCCGGACCCGGCCCAACAGGCGCGCAACCTCGACCAGTTGGTGCAGCGTGTAGTGGACATGGGCGCGGGGACGGTGTTCCTGCAAGCCTTCGCCGACCCCAAGGGTGATGGCCTGGTGCACGAGCTGTATTTCCCCAACCGTCACTTGCCGGTGCGCGCCGACCTGTTCAACCGCGTCTCCTGGCAGTTGCACACCCGTGCCCATGCCGCCGTGTATGCGTGGATGCCGGTGTTGAGTTTTGCCCTCGATCCCAAGCTGCCCCGCGTAACGCGCTGGGACCCGGAAACCGGCAAGGTGGGCACAGACCCGGATCAATACCAGCGCCTGTCGCCGTTCGACCCGCAGGTGCGCAAGATCATTGGCGAGCTCTATGAAGACCTGGCGCGCAACAATGCCATCGACGGCGTGCTGTATCACGACGACGCGGTGCTGTCGGACTTCGAAGACGCCAGCCCCGCCGCGCTCAAGGCCTATGCCGCCAATGGCCTGCCCGGCACCATCGCCGCGCTGCGGGCCGACCCGGCGGTGATGCAACGCTGGACGCGCTTCAAGAGCCGCTACCTGATCGACTTCACCAACGAACTGACCGCCAAGGTCCGCGCCGTCGGTGGGCCGCAGGTACTGACCGCGCGCAATATCTTCGCCGAGCCGATGCTCAACCCCGGCAGCGAAGCCTGGTTCGCGCAGAACCTGGATGATTTCCTCCAGACCTACGACTGGACCGCGCCCATGGCCATGCCACTGATGGAAGGCCAGACGCTGAAGAACTCCAACGCCTGGCTGGAAAAACTGGTCGCCACGGTCAAGGCGCGCCCCGGAGCACTGGAGCGCACCGTGTTCGAACTGCAAGCCAAAGACTGGCGCACCAAGGCTGCTCCCGATATCGACGGGGCGCAGATGGCTGAATGGATGGGTGTGCTCAAACGCCAGGGGGTCACGAGTTTTGGTTACTACCCGGACAACTTCCTGGAGAACTCCCCGGACCTGAACACCGTGCGTCCGGCCCTTTCCAACCAATGGAACCCTTGACCATGTTCGACAGAATCCTGGCGTTATTCGTACTGGCACTGGTGTTGGGTGTGCCCCTGGGCCTGATCTTCCTGGTCACCGGGCAGTTCCTGATGGACTTCGTATTTTTCTACCCGCTGTTCATGTCGGCGCTGTGGATCGCCGGCGGCTTGTATTTCTGGCTGCACTGGGAGCGCCACTGGCCGTGGGAAGAAGACACACCGGCGCCGACCCTGGCCGGCAACCCGCTGATCTCGATCATCATTCCTTGCTACAACGAAGGCGACAACGCCGCCGAAACCATCCATGCGGCGCTGGGCCAGTTGTACCCGAACATCGAAGTGATCGCTGTCAACGACGGCTCCAAGGACAACACCGCCGCGGTGCTTGACGCCCTGGCGCTGGAGCACCCCCGCCTGCGGGTGCTGCACCTGGCGCAGAACCAAGGCAAGGCCGTGGCCCTGCGCATGGGCGCGGTGGCCGCGCGCAGCGAGTACCTGGTGTGCATCGACGGCGACGCGCTGCTCGATAAAAATGCGGCGGCCTATATGGTCGCGCCGATGCTCGACAACCCGCGCCTGGGCGCGGTGACCGGCAACCCGCGTATCCGCACGCGCTCGACCTTGATCGGCCGCGTGCAGGTCGGCGAGTTCTCCTCGATCATCGGCTTGATCAAGCGTACGCAACGGGTGTTCGGGCGGATCTTCACGGTGTCCGGCGTGGTGGTGGCGTTTCGCAAGAAAGCCCTGGACCGCATCGACTACTGGAGCACCGACATGATCACCGAGGACATCGATGTCAGTTGGAAGCTGCAACTCGATCACTGGAGCATCTTCTACGAGCCGCGCGCACTGTGCTGGATCCTCATGCCCGAAACCGTCGGTGGCCTGTGGAAGCAGCGTCTGCGCTGGGCCCAGGGCGGCGCCGAAGTGCTGTTCAAGAACATCCGGGGCATCTGGCAGTGGCGGCATCGCTACCTGTGGCCGCTGTTGTTCGAATACTGCCTGTCCACTGGCTGGGCCTTCACCTTCCTGCTCTCGGTGGTCTTCTGGGTCGTGGGTAAATTCATCGTGCTGCCCCCGGCGATCGCGGTGGAATCCCTGGTGCCCCCGGCGTTTACCGGCCTGGTCCTGGCGATGGTGTGCCTGGTGCAGTTTGCGGTGAGCATCATGATTGACCGGCGCTACGAAAAGGACCTGTGGAAAACCCTGTTCTGGACCGTGTGGTACCCGATGGTGTTCTGGCTGGTCAGCCTGTTCACCACGCTGGTCAGCTTTCCCAAGGTGCTGTTCAACCAGCACCAGAAGCGTGCGCGCTGGGTCAGCCCGGATCGCGGTATCAAACCTGCCAATGAGGACGCGTAATCATGAAACTGGTGCGAACTCGTCAACACCCGGTGATGTGGGTCATCGATGTGCTGTTGACCCTGCTGGCCTGGGCCGGGCTGATCTGGCTGCTGGCGCGCGGGATCACATCGATGCTGGAGACCCATGGCGGCCCGCGTATCGAGGCGCCGATCTTCGCGGCGCTCAATACCCTGCAGATCTACCTCTGGATCGCGTTGTTCAACGCGGTGATCCTGATCAGCTGGGCGCGTTACCAGCAACGCAAGGGGCGCAAGTTCGCCCAGCGCCGTGCCGAGGCCAATGCGCTCAGTGATAAAAGCCTCAGTGAAAGCTTCAAGCTGGGGGAGGGCGACTTGGAGCAATTGCGCAGGCCGGGTGTGCTGGTTATCCACAACGACGAGGACGGCGGCGTGGAGGAAGTGAAATCCCATGTCTCCCGCGACGTGGAAAAACCAGGGTTGACCCTGGTGCCGGGTAAGGACCAGAACAAAGACGCCGGCTAGTGTTGTCAACCCGATCCAAGGGGGGAGGAACACTGTAACTGTGGCGAGCGGGCTTGCCCTAATGCCATTCAGTTAAGCGTACATCGCCTTTTGTAGGAGCGAGCTTGTTCGCGAAAAACGTCAACGATAACGCGTGTCTCCTGAATGAACGCGGCGCCTGTGAGTTTTTCGCGAGCAAGAACTAGGCGTCCCCCTCGCTCCTACAAAAAAGCCTTAGCTGAATGGCATTAGGGCTTGCCCACTCCCACACGGGTGTCTCACCCTGCGGATCCCGACAAATGGGATCCAATTCACAAAACCCCCGCGAACTTTTCGATCTTTTCCGGTACTAACCTAACTCGACGCCAACTTGATGGCCAATTAGTGGCCGTTATTAAGTTGTGCTCGAATAACTATCAAAAGAGTTGCCGTTTGTCGGAATAATAGTTCCGACGATAGATCGCTCATCTTTTTGATATTTTTTTATTGTTAGTAATCAAGTGCTTGCAGGATTAATTAGCCAAAGCATTCGACTAAGCCAGTTTCTTGGATCAGTCGACGCTCGATGTTAGTTTGCGGCCCCTTGATTTTCGACGGATCGAACATGTCTCTGTTATTGCCACGGACTCGGTTATTGCTGTGTACTTTCCTGCTCACTTACTTGAGCCTGAACAGTGCCACTGCCGCCCCCACGCCCGGGGATCAGGACCTGATCCGTGACCGGCAAAGCCGTCTTCTCGAAGAGCAGCGCCGCCGCCTCGAAGAGCTGCAGGATCTGCCGGGTAAGGGCACCCGGCCCCAGGCCCCGGCCACGCCCGCGGACACGCGTTGCTTCCCGATCAAAACCATCGAACTCAAAGGCGCCGACAGCCTGTCAGCCGCCGATCGCGCGCGCCTGCTCAAGCCCTATATCGGCCAGTGCCTGGGCGTCGCGCAGCTCAATGAACTGCTCAAGGCCATCACCGATGACTACATCGGCAAAGGCCGCGTCACCAGCCGCGCCTACCTGCCACAACAGGACCTTTCCAGCGGCCACCTCCAAGTACTGGTGGTGGAAGGCAAACTCGAAGGCTTGAAGGGCGCCGAAGGCAGCACGGTCACCGACCGCGAGCTGGCCATGGCGTTTCCGGGCAAGGTCGGCGAGTCGCTCAACCTGCGTGAAGTCGAACAACTGGTCGACCAGTTGAGCCGCTTGCCGTCCAAGCAGGCGCAAATGGAACTGACCCCCGGCACCCAGATCGGTGGCAGCGAAGTGCTGGTCAAGAACCAGCCGCAAAAGCCCTGGCGCGCCAGCCTGTCGCGCAACAACGACGGCCAGAAAAGCACCGGCGAACAGCAGTGGGGCGCGGGCCTGGAATGGGACAGCCCGCTGGGCCTGGCCGATCAACTGATCCTGCGCGGCGGCCACGATGCCCTCAGCGACCACCAGAAAACCTCGAAAAACAGCATGCTCTACTACAACGTGCCGTGGGGCTGGTGGAACTTCAGTTACACCTACAGCGAGAGCGATTACCGCACCCTGGCCGACCTCGATGGCTACAAGCTCAAGCAGTACGGCGACAGCCAGAACCACCAACTGCGGGCCGAGCGCGTGATCCATCGTGACGACGTGAGCAAGACGTCGGTCAACGTCGGTCTTGCCCATTTGCGCACCAACAACTACCTGCTCGATGCGCGACTGGACACCAGCAGCAACCGCCTCAGCGAATTCCAGGTGGGGATCAACCACGGGCGCCGTATCGGCAGTGCCTTCGTCAACGTGGACCTGGGCATGCAAAACGGCATCGGTGCGTTCGATGCGCAAAGCAACGACCAGGAACGCGATCGCGAGGGCAACCTCACGCCCACGCCGAACTACCGCAAATACACCGCCACCGTCAGCTACCTGCAGCCGTTCACGCTGTGGGGCGAGTCGTTCAGTTTTTCCAGCCTGGCCACCGGGCAGCGCAGTGAAGACGTGCTGTTCAGCCCGCAGCGCATCAGCCTCGGCGGGTCGGCGTCGGTCCGCGGTTTCAAGGACCAGCAATTGACCGGCGACAGCGGCGGTTACTGGCGCAATGACGTGCGCTGGGCGCGCCCGGTGACTTGGGACTGGATGCGCCCGGCGTTCCTGGAGTACGGCGCCAGCGTCGGCTACGACCAGGGTGTGATCCGCAATGATCGCTACAACGACAACCTCCATGGGCGCGTTTCGAGCAACTCCCTCGAGCTGTTCGCCCGCGGCAAAAACGTCAGCACCAGCGTGACCTTTGCCCACTCCCTGGAACGACCGACGGTGATGAGCGAGCGTGAAGCGCCGATCTATTTCCGCCTGGATTTCTACCTGTAATTCAATGCCCGCAACCTTGAGATTTTGAATATGGACGTTCGCCCCGTTTCTGCCCTGAAAAGCCTGAGCCAACGCGGCCTGGCGCTGATCCTGGCCAACGCGCTGTTCTGGCAGCCGCTGCTGGCCCAGGCCGACGGCATCGTGGTCAGTGGCCCGGGCACCACGCTCGGCCAGGCGGGCAACGGCGTACCGGTGGTGAACATTGCCACGCCCAATGGCAGTGGCCTGTCCCATAACCAATTCAAGGACTACAACGTCGGCCCCAACGGCGTAATCCTCAACAACGCCAGCGGCCCGCTGCAAAACACGCAACTGGGCGGGATCATCGTCGGCAACCCGAACCTCAAGGGCGGCGCGGCGAATGTCATCCTCAACGAAGTCAAAGGTGGCAGCCCCAGCCAGTTGCGCGGCTACACCGAAGTGGCGGGCCAGTCGGCCAAGGTCATCGTCGCCAACCCCTACGGCATCAGCTGCAACGGTTGCGGGTTCATCAACACCCCTAACGTCACCCTGACCACCGGCAAACCGGTGATCGATCAGGCCGGGCAACTGAAAAGCTATCAGGTCGACGGCGGCGCCGTGACCATCGATGGCAAAGGCTTGAACGCGAGCAATGTCGACCGCTTCGAAATCATCACCCGCTCGGCCAAGATCAATGCGCAGATCAACGCGCGCCAGCTGACAGTGATCGCCGGGCGCAATGACGTCGATGCGCAAAGCCTGAAAACCACCGCGCGTGCCGACGACGGCAGCGCCAAGCCTGAGTTGGCCATCGACTCGTCGGCCTTGGGCGGCATGTATGCCGGTGCGATCAAACTGGTGGGCACCGAAGCCGGCGTGGGCGTGAAGCTCGACGGCACGCTGGCCGCCAGTGGTGGCGATATTCAGCTCGACGCCAACGGCCACCTGAGCATGGCCCAGGCCGCCGCCAGCGGTGCGGTGGACATCAAGGCCGCGAGCCTGGAGACCACGGGCGCCGTGTACGCGGGCACCACCCTCAAGGCACAGACCAAGGGCACACTGAAAAACAGCAAGACCCTCGCCGCGCGCGACAGCATCACCCTGGCCAGCAACGGCCAACTGACCAACACCGGCATCATCGAAGCTGGGGTCAACGCCGACAACACCCGCAATGCTAACGGCGACGTCACGCTCGACGCTCAACACATCACCAACACCGGCACGGTCATCGCCAATCGCAGCCTCACCGCCACCGCGCAAAGCCTGGATAACCAGGGCGCTACCTTGAGCGCCAAGCAGGCGCTGAACGTCACCGCCGCCAGCGTCGACAACCGCAACAAAGGTCGCCTGCTCAGCGACGGCGCACAGACCCTCAACGTCAACGGCCTGCTGGACAACAGCCAGGGCGGCATCATCGACAGCACCGGTGCGTTCACCCTGAACGGCAATACCCTGGATAACAGCGCCGGCAGCCTGACCGCTGGCGGGGCGATCACCCTGGATTTGATCGGCGACCTGATCAACCGCAACGGCAAGCTGGCAAGCGTCGGGCCGTTGCTGATCCAGCGCGCCGCGCATCTCGATAACCAGGGCGGCAAGCTCGCCAGCCAGGGCTTGCTGACGGTATTCGCCAACAGCATCGACAACCGTAACGCCGGCACCCTGGCCGCCAACGATGGCCTGGCCCTGACCACCAGCGGCCTGTTACAAAACAGCGGCAACGGCCTGATCCACAGTGAAAAGTCGGGCGTGACCATCACCGCCGGTACCCTCGACAACAACGGTGGCCGCATCGCCGCCAAAGCCGGTGATGCGCGGATCGACGCCACTGACTTCAACAACGGCAGCGGCGCGCTGTTTGCTCGGGATCGCGTGCACCTGACCGGTATGAATGTGGATAACGGCGGCGAGATCGCCGGCAACCGGGTCGACGTCAGCCTCAATGGCGCACTGACCAACCGTGGCCTGATCGAAAGCGCCACGGCCCTCGATGTCCAGACCGCCAGCCTGAACAACAGTGGGCAAATGCGTGCCTTGGGCACCGGCGGCAAAACCCGCTACGCCATCGGCGGCCTGCTCAACAACAGCGGCAGCCTGGAGACCGCCAACGACCAATTGAGCCTGGCCGCCACCCGCTTCCAGAACACCGGCGGCAAGGTGTTGCATGTGGGCACCGGTGTACTCGACCTCAATGGCATCAGCCTCGACGATGTCGGCGGCAGCCTGGTGACCAACGGCGACCTGACCCTCGATAAAGCCAACTGGACCAATAGCACCGCGATCCAGGCCGGGCGCCTGACCGTCAATGTCGGAACCCTGAACCAGACCGCCACCGGCAAATTGCTCGGCACCCGTGCGCTGGTCGGCAGCGGCCAGGACTGGACCGTGGGCGGTAGCGTCGCCAGCCAGGGCAGCCTGGATCTTTCGGTGGGCAGCCTGCTCAACGACCACGGCCTGATCTTCAGCGGCGGCGACATGAGCCTCAAGGTCGACCGCCTGAAAAACCTCGGTGCCGCGATCTATGCCATGGGCAGCCTGCGCGTCGACCGTGATGGCCTGGGCGGCCTGGCCACCAGCATCATCAACAGCTCGGGGACCATCGAGAGTGAGCGCAACCTGATCCTGGCAGCCAGTACGATCCAGAATATCCGTACTGTGCTCACCACCGAGTCCGGCATCTACAGCGCCTCCATCACGCCCACCGCCTGTATCGAAGGGGTGACCGGCGGTGACTGTGACGGCGGCAAGCAAAACCGGCCGTTCCAGATTACCCAGCGTGACCGCTTCATCGTCAGCGATGCCACGGCGGGCTCCAGCATCACCTCGGGCGGCAACATGCTGCTCACTGGCGGCGAGTTGCTCAACAGCAGCAGTAGCATCGCAGCCGGTGGCAACCTCACGGCCATCGTCAACCAGCTCACCAACGTCGGTGTCGTGACCCACGACACCCAGTACGACCGCATCTTCACCTCCGAGCGCGAGCGCAACCCTGAAGGCTGGTATCGCGAGGCCGCGGCGTTCACCCAACGCTATGCCGCAGGCGGGGACATGAGCGGTGTCGAAGCCGCGATGGCCGCGTTCATCGGCAAGATGGAAAGCGAGCAGACCGGCCTGCGCAAGACAACCCAGTTAAGCGCGCCAGACCAAAGTTACGCCGCCGTGATCCAAGCCGGCGGCAGCGTGGATGTGAAGGCCCAGGCCGGCATTGATAACAGTGTCGTGCGCGGTGGCTACACCTACGTCGGCAGCGGCGCCAACACCCATGCGCCGGGCTACTCGACCCTGGTCAGCCTCAACCCGCAACTGCCACCGGACGTTGCCCAGCAACAGGTCAACCCGCTGGGCCTGCCAGGCTTCGACCTGCCCACCGGCCAGAACGGCCTGTTCCACCTCAACGACAGCGATGGCGCCAAAGGCCTGCCCACCAGCCAGTTCGCGGCCAACCCGCATAAGTACCTGATCGAAACCAACCCGCTGCTCACGGATATGCGTCAGTTCCTGGGCTCGGACTACCTGCTGACCAAGCTCGGCTATGACCCCGACACCGCGCAAAAGCGCCTGGGCGATGGTTTCTACGAACAGCGCCTGATCCAGCAAGCCGTACTCGCCCGCACCGGCCAGCGCTTCATTGACGGCCAGACCAGCGATGCCGACCTGTTCAAGCACCTGATGGACAACGCCATCGGCAGCAAGACCGCGCTTAACCTGTCGGTGGGCGTGAGCCTCACCGCCGAACAAGTCGCGGCCCTGACCCACGATATCGTCTGGCTGGAAAACGCCACCGTCGCCGGCCAACAAGTGCTGGTGCCGGTGTTGTACCTCGCTCAGGCCAGCAACCGCCTGGCGCCCAACGGCGCGTTGATTTCCGGCATTGACATCAACCTGATCACCGGCAGCCACCTCAACAACGCCGGCACCCTGCGCGCCACCGGCAGCCTGCTGGCGAACGTCGGCGGCAACCTCAGCAACAGTGGGTTGATGCAAGCCGGTGGTCGCCTCGACTTACTGGCCGGCAACAACCTGAGCAACCGCGCTGGCGGTGTGATCAGCGCGGGCAACGTCAACCTCGCGGCTGGCGCCGACCTGCTCAACGAGCGCAGCGTCACCACCCACGAAAGCGCCAGCAGCTACCGCACCGAACGCAGCGACTTCGTCGACAGCGCCGCGCGCATCGAGTCGGCCAACGATTTGACCCTGCAGGCTGGTGGCAACGTCAACAACCTCGGCGGTGTGCTCAAGAGCGGTGCCGACACCACGGTCAAGGCCGTGGGCGACGTCAACATCACCGCCTCGAAAACCCTGGACAGCGGCACCATCGGCAGCCGCTCGAACTTCATGACCATCGCCCAACAAGGCTCCGTGGTCGATGCGGGGCGCGACCTGCATGTGGCTGCCGGGCGTGACATCAGCATCGGTGCCAGCCAGGTCGAAGCCAAGCGCGATCTCAACCTGATCGCCACGCGCGACTTCAACGCCGTCTCGGCTGCCAACGAGCAGCATTCGGCGTCGAGTTCGAAGAAGGTCAAAAGCATTGAGGACCACGTCCAGCAAGTGTCCAGCGTGCTCAAGGCCGGCGGCGACGCCACCCTGAGCGCCGGGCAGAACCTGCAACTGGTCGCCAGCCAGTTGAATGCCGGCAACGAGGCGTACCTGGTGTCCGGCAAAAACCTCAGCCTGCGCAGCGCTGAAGACCAGGACTACAGCTTCTACAGCAAGACCAAGAAAACCTCCCAGGGCAAAAAATTCCGCCTGGATGAAACCGACGTCGTGAACAACGTCGGCAGCCTGGTCAGCGCGGGGACCAACAACACCGTCGTCGCCGGAGCAGACCTGCTGCTGGCTGGCAGTGCCGTCACTGCTGAAAAAGGCGCCACGCAACTGGTGGCCGGCCAGGACGTGAACATCCTCGCCGTCAGCAACGCCGACAGCGCCCGTCACGAACGCAAGGAAAGCAAAAGCAGCTGGGGCGGCCTGAAGTCGAGCAAAGTCCAAGACAAAGTCGACGAAAAACGCACCACCGCCCTGGGCAGCATGGTCTCCGGCGAAACCGTCACCGTTGCCGCCAAACGCGACGCCACGGTCACCGGTTCCAACCTGGTCAGCACCGGCGACCTCGCCGTCCAGGCCGGCCGCGACCTGACCATCGACGCGGCGCAAAACACCTTCGCCCGCACCGACATGCACAAGGAAAAAAATCGCGACCTCACCGGCGTGCTGACCGGCAACAAGCTCGGTCTGGATGACATGACCGGCAACCAGAAGCTGTACATCAACAGCTCGAAACACAACGGCACCGCCAATGAAATGACCTTGACCGGCAGCACTATCGGTTCGAGCGCGGGCAATGTGTCGTTGACGGCGGGGCGTGAGTTGAAGGTGGTGGCCAGTGATCTGGTGAGCACCAAGAACATGGAGTTGAGTGGGGCTGACGTCACCGTTACTTCGGGGATGGAGACGGCCAGTCAGACCAGTAAGGACAGTTCCAAGAGTTTGGCGGTAGGGCGGGTTGTCGCAGGCTCCGTCGTGGATACCGCCAAAAGCATTCGTGACGCAGCCGAAGCGGCCCGTAGCGCTGATGACCCGCGCCTCAAGGCGGTGAAAATCGCCCAGGCCGCATTGGCGACCTACAACCTCAATAATCAGCTGGGCGATCTTGCGTCGCAAAGCGGCGACGATAAAGCCAACGCCGGTCGCTCAGCCGGTAATGGATCGGCGATCAAAATCGGCACCGAGCTGGCCAATACCCGGACCAAAAGCAGCAACGAGTACGCGGCGCAAACCGCCCACCAGAGCAGCCTCAACGCGGGTGAAAGCCTGTCGATTGTCGCGGCGGGCGATGCGCCGGGCACTGCAGGCGATCTGCTAATTACCGGCAGTTCGTTGAAAGCCGGCAATACCCTGCTCTCGGCGAAAAACAACATCCTGCTGCAGAGCTCACAGAACACCACGGACCGCAAAAATGACGGCTCGCGCAACCGAACTGCCATTGGCGCCAGCTTCAACATCGGCGAGCAAAACGGTTTCACCCTTGACCTCGGCGCGCAAGCCGCCAAGAACCTGGGGTCGGGCAGCTCGGTCACCCAGATCAATACCACCCTGGACACCGGCTCGCTGGTGCTGCGCAGTGGCCAAGACACTACCTTGGCAGGGGCCCAGGTACGTGCCGAGCGGATCGATGCCGATATCGGTGGCAACCTGAACATCCTGTCGCGTCAGGACACCGATACTTCCAAGAGCAAGCAGAACAGTGCGGGCTTTGGTGCGAGCATCTGTGTCCCGCCTTTCTGCGTGGGGTCCACAGTTTCCGCGTCGGCGAACCTGGCTGCATCGAAGATGAACAGCGACTACCAGGCCGTCACCGACCAGAGCGGTTTCTTTGCCGGCAAGGGTGGCTACACCATCGATGTGGCCAAGAACACCACCCTGCAAGGCGCGGTGATTGCCAGTGAGGCCACGGCCGACAGAAACCTGCTGCTCACCGATCGGTTGCTGGTCAGCGACATCAAGAACAAGAGCGAGATCGAGAGCAAGTCGGCAGGTGTGAGCGTCTCCGGCTCCTACAGTGGCGGTGTAGGCGCCCTCAAACCGGGTGCCTTGTATGGCATGGCGCTCAACGACTCAGACCACAGCTACACACGCAGTGCCGTCAGCGAAGGCACAATCGTGGTGCGCAATGCCGAAGGTGCCAACGACCTGGTCGGCCTGAACCGCGATACCGCCAACGCCAACCAGCATCTGGACAAGCCTGATGAGAAAGCCATGCAGGAGCGCATGGACCTAGTCAAAAGCTCGATGGAGTTGACCAAGGGCATTGGCGATGCCATCGCTGCGGCCAGGATCAAGGCTGCCGGCGACCCCAACAGCGATATCAGCAAAGCCTCGCGCCAGAAGCTGATGGATGATGGGGTCGCCAACCCGACACCGGACCAGATCAGCCTGCAAGCACAGAAGGATTACGGCGTCGGCAGCAGCTTCCAGAAGGCCAGCCAGGCGGTAACTGCCGTGGTGCAAGGCGTCATGGGGGGTAACCTGGCCGGTGCGTTGGCAGGCGCCGCGGCGCCGTATCTGGCGCACGAGATCAAGCTGAAAACCGAAGGCGACCCCTACGCCAATCTGATGGCTCACGCTGTGCTGGGCGCGGTGGTGGCGCAAGCGCAAGGAAACTCCGCATTGGCAGGGGGCGTTGGCGCTACGACGGGCGAGTTAATCGCTCATCAACTGTACCCGGGCACAGCGGCAACCGACTTGACGCAAGCGCAAAAAGAAACGGTTTCCGCCCTTTCGAGCCTGGCAGCGGGCGTGGGTGGAGGTCTTGCTGGCGGTGACATGATCGGTGCCTTCGCGGGTGCTCAGGCAGCGCGTAATGCGGTGGAGAATAACTGGCTGAGTGAGACAGAAGCCCGCGCGCTTGATAAAGAGCTGACAACCTGTAAGAACGTTGTTAACGGTGATTGCGGGTCGGTGATAAAAAAATATATTGAAATCAGTAATGAAAACAGTAAAAAAATGGCGGGTCGCTGTACGGGGGGTGGATGGACGTGTGTCTTGCGGGAAGAAGAAATTCAGACCAGCACCAATGTGGCTAGGGATGCCGACCCTTCACAGTTTCGGATGAGCGAAAAACTGAAGAACCCCGAGGCAGTTGCACTGGTCAATTATCTCAATGGTTCGGACCTTAAGTTCCTCAAGGAAAATATCACTGACACAGACCGAGTGATGTCGGTTGTTATGGATCCGTTCACGTGGCCCGTAGTTTTGATAGGTGGGAAATCTATCCTTACCAACGCCGTGACCAAGGGGAAAGAGCAGTTAATCGCCGTGGGCGCTTCTGCAGGTATTGGTGCAACTATTCAATATGGGACGACAGGAAAAGTGACATTGTCGGACGTCATTGGCTCCGGGGTCATTGGCGCGATTACAGCGGGTAAAGGTTACAACCCTACGGTCACGTGGAATGCAACCGGAGGTTATTATCAAGCCGAAATGAAGGGCGATGATCCGTTCATGGCGGCTTTGTTAAGTAAAGCAGGCGCTTCTGTGGGATTCGCCGTAGGTAACACCATCAAGGCACCCTTTGATAAGCTGCTGAACCCGGTGTCGAAGCAGTATGAGTGGGTGCCGACCGGAATATGGACTATTACACGGCCTGTCCCGCAAAGTCCCATTCCCTCCATATTTGGTAATTTGGGCGACTCTGCATCGTCAGGATTTTTCAATAGCGGGGCTGATTTCTATTTGAAGAAGAGAGACGGTAATGAGAAAAAATGAACCTTGGTGGCTAGCTGTCTATCTTCCTTGCGCCTGTGCGCTCGGCCTATTGTTCATGTGTGTGTTCTTTCAGGTTGCCGGGTATTGGTTGAGTGGTGGCGAGGACGTCGCGCTGCTTATAAAAGAGAATGTGCCGCTTTATCTGAAAATGGCTGGGGCTGGTTTTATCCTGGGTTTTGTTATGTGGTTTTTTAATATGCGTTGATTTTCCTTAATCAGCGGGGCTGAGTTTTTGATGGTCAGAGAGAAAAGGGGACAGATTTGAATGGCACTTACTTAACCTTCTTCGGATGTCCATTTTTCCTGACCTCGGCCCTTGCCGCCGAACGCGTCTGCATCA
>NZ_JBMDIS010000076.1:0-29699 GCF_057808775.1 Pseudomonas sp. FG86
GGGCTGCTTCGCAGCCCAACGCGGGGCAAGCCCGCTCGCCACAACAGGCCCGCTCAGCACAGTAAGCCCGCTCGCCACAGAGCAAGCCCGCTTGCCACATCAGGTGCGCGTACCCCGATTCTTTTGGATGTTGAGTAATGAAACAGAAAAAAGCCCAATGGCCCTGGCACCTGCTGACCGTGGTCGTGCTGGTCGGCCTGGCGGGCGCCTTGTATTACGCCACTTCGCTGATGTCCTACGAATGGCGCTGGAACCGTGTACCGCAATACTTCGCCTACCAGGCCGAAGAGTCCCAGCGCGCCGCAGACATTTCAACCGTCGTTGAACTGGTGCGCAAAGGCGATGTGGCCGAAGTCACCCTGCGCAACGATGCCGGCGTCGAACAACGCGTGAGTGTGGCCGGCAACAGCCTGCAAGTGGCGCGCGGCGATGATGTGGCCGAAGGCGATGTCATCGGGGTTAACCGCCATTGGGCGTTGGGCCCATTGATGTGGGGCTTGTGGACCACGTTGTGGCTGTCGGTGGTGTCCGGGATTCTCGGCCTTGCGATTGGCCTTGCCACCGGATTATGCCGGCTGTCCAATAATCCGACCCTGCGCGATCTGTCGACGATCTACGTCGAACTGGTGCGCGGTACGCCGCTATTGGTGCAGATCTTCATTTTCTATTTCTTTATCGGCACGGTGCTCAACCTGTCCCGGGAATTCGCCGGGATCGCCGCGCTGTCGCTGTTCACGGGCGCCTACGTGGCGGAAATCGTCCGCGCCGGCGTGCAGTCCATTACCCGTGGCCAGAACGAGGCGGCTCGCTCCCTGGGCCTGAGCGCCAGCCAGTCGATGCGCCATGTGGTGCTGCCGCAGGCCTTCAAGCGCGTGCTGCCGCCGCTGGCCGGGCAATTTATCAGCCTGGTGAAAGACACCTCGCTGGTCTCGGTGATCGCGATTACCGAGCTGCTCAAGAGCGGGCGCGAAGTGATCACCACCTCGTTCTCGCCGTTTGAAATCCTGTTCTGCGTCGCAGGCCTGTACCTGCTGATCAACCTGCCGCTGTCGAAAATGGCCAGCCGGCTTGAGCGGAGGCTCGCACAAAGTGATTGAAGTCCGCGATCTGGTAAAAGTCTTCGACACCCGAGGCCATGTGGTGCGCGCGGTGGACCATGTGACCACTCAGGTGGCCAAGGGCGAAGTGCTGGTGGTGATTGGCCCGTCAGGCTCGGGCAAGTCCACGTTCCTGCGGTGCCTCAATGGTCTGGAAGAGTTCGATTCGGGCTCGGTCAGCATCGATGGCCTGCAACTGGCCGACCCGAAAACCGACGTGAATGCCTATCGGCGTGAAGTCGGCATGGTGTTCCAGCACTTCAACCTGTTCCCGCACATGACGGTTCTGGAAAACCTGTGCCTGGCGCAAAAAGTCGTGCGCAAGCGCGGCAAGAAGGAACGCGAAGCCAAGGCCCTGGCACTCCTGGAAAAGGTCGGCATCGCGCAAAAGGCCAATGAATTTCCGTCGCGCCTGTCCGGCGGCCAGCAGCAGCGGGTGGCGATCGCCCGTGCCCTGGCGATGGAACCCAAGGTGATGCTGTTCGATGAGCCCACCTCGGCCCTCGACCCGGAAATGGTCGGCGAAGTGCTGGACGTGATGAAGACCCTGGCCCTGGAAGGCATGACCATGGTTTGCGTCACCCATGAAATGGGCTTTGCCCGTGAAGTGGCAGACCGTGTGTTGTTCTTCGACCACGGCAAGTTGCTCGAAGATGCGTCTCCGGCGCAGTTCTTCGACGCGCCGAAAGACCCGCGTGCCCAGGCGTTCCTGCGCCAGGTGTTGTAGCGCTGATGGTTCTTGGGGAAAGGGCTCTGTGTGGTGGGCGAGCACGCTCACTCACCACGCGTGCCGTGAACCTCAGAGCTTGAACTTGCCGACCAGCGCCTGCAAATCCAGGCTCAGCCGCGTCAACTGAACGCTCGCCGCCGCCGTTTCTTCACTGGCGGCGGCGGTTTGTTCGGTCACGTCCCGTACCTTCAATACGCTGCGATTGATCTCCTCGGCCACCGCGCTTTGCTCCTCGGCGGCGGCGGCTATCTGTGGGTTCATTTCCTGGATCACCGATACCGTGCGCGCGATGGCCGCCAGCGCGTCGCCCGCGTCGCGGCTCAGGCCGACGCTGAAATCGGTCAAGTTGCGGCTGCTGTCCATGATGTCTGCCACCTGCCAGGTGCCGTTGTTCAGGCCGAGGATCAGCCCTTCGATTTCCTCCGCCGACGCCTGGGTACGTTGGGCCAGGCTGCGTACTTCATCGGCCACCACGGCGAACCCTTTGCCGGCATTGCCCGCGCGTGCCGCTTCGATCGCCGCGTTCAACGCCAGCAGGTTGGTTTGCTGGGACACCGACTTGATTACATCCAGCACACTGCCGATCTTGCTGCTTTCCTGCTGCAGCGTCAGCATCGCTCGGCCGGAGAGCGCCATTTCATCGGCCAACTGGCCGATTTGCTCAATCACCTGCGCAACCACCTTGTCCCCCACGTTGGCCAGTTGGTCTGCCTCGGTGGCCGCGAGCGAGGCTTTTTCGGCATGCCGTGCGACCTCCTGGGCCGTGGCGAGCATTTCGTTCATGGCGGTGGCGACTTGGTCGGTTTCAATTTTCTGATGGTTGACTCCGGCCAGGGTCCGCTCGGTCACGGCGGACAGTTGCCCGGCCGAGCTGGCAATCTGTCGGGCGCTGTCACCAATGCCACTGATCAGGTGGCGCAGGTTACGGGTCATCTGCCCGATGCTGTGCTGCAAATGGCCCAGTTCATCCCGGCGTTCCACCTCGGCGGTGTGGCGCAGGTCGCCCTCGGCGATGCGATTGGCGGTGATCAGTACCTGACGCAGCGGCACGGCAATTTGTCGGGCGATCCACCAAGCGGCCAGCGAGCCCAGCAATAAGGCGCCGAGGGTCACGCTGATAAGCAGTCGACGTGTGTTGTCCGCCTCGTTGTCGCGCTTGAAGATCTGGCTGTCGATCACCTGTTCGCTCTGTTCAAGCAACTGGTTGAGTTGGTGTTCAAGTCGGTTCTGGACCGTCTCCGTGACGACTTGGGCTTCCTTGAGCGTGATCAACTGCGCCCGATAGGCGGCCACGCCTGCCTTGAGCAAGGCCGAGTCCACGGGCAGGCTGGTCACGGCCGCTTGAGCGACGTCCAGGGTGTCAAGGGTTCGGCCCACCCCTTCGGCATAGGCATTCAATGAGACGGCGGCCCAGGCGGGCGCCTGGGCGCGATCCTCGGCCCGTGCCATGGCCTGGCGCAGGTTCTCGATGGCGTCGAGGGCCTGCTGGTCATTCTGGTCGGGCAGGTCGCTGGCCACTTGGGTGAGGGTATCGCTGGCCTGGAGGCTGGATTGATGCAGGGAGGCGTGGATGGCTTCTCGCCGTTCGATCAGGGGCGGTAGCTCTGTCAGGCCGGTCTTGAAGCCGATCACCAGGCGCTCCGCTTCCTGAATGCGCTGCAAGTCGGCCGGGGCGAGCAGATGGTTTGACAGATAACTCAGGTGTTGGCCGATTTGCTCGATCCGCGTGTTCATGGCGTCGAGGCTGGCCGTGTCCGTCAGGGTTCGATACACGATACGGTCGGCGCGCACCGCTTCGGCGGCCGCAGTGAGTTGACCCTGGACCGTCAGGTTGGCTGAGCGGAAAAGCGCGACATTCAAGGCTTGCCAGCCGGTTGCGGCGATGATGAGGCTGAGGATCAGCACTTGGCCGAACCCCAGGGCGAGCTTGAGGCGGACGCTGGCATTGGCCAGCAAGCGGATCAGCCGAGGAAACATGGTGAACCTCCGAATCGGAATAAACGCTTCGTTAGAAACGCTAAAACGATTCGAGGTGATGGCGGGCTGATAACTGCGTAGGAAATTTCACAAGTTGTCGTGTGGCGGCGACCTGGAAGGGGCGCCGCGCATGACCGGTCAGATGCGGAAGCGTCCGACCAGGGTTTGCAAGTAGTTACCCAGGCGCGCGAGTTCGGCACTGGACGCGGCCGTTTCTTCACTGGCGGCGGAGGTCTGCTCGGACACATCGCGCACGTTCAGTACGCTGCGGTTGATCTCCTCGGCCACCGCGCTTTGTTGCTCGGCCGCCGTGGCGATCTGTGAGTTCATCGTCTGGATGGTCGACACGGTGCGAGTGATGCTCGCCAGGGCGCTGCCGGCCCGGCGGGTCAGCTCGACACTGCTGTCGGTGAGCCCACGGCTGTTGTCCATGATGGTCGCCACTTGCTGGGTGCCGCTTTGCAGGCCGACGATCAGTTCTTCGATCTCTTCGGTGGACTTCTGGGTGCGTTGGGCCAGGCTGCGCACCTCATCGGCCACCACTGCAAAACCACGCCCGGCCTCGCCGGCGCGCGCCGCTTCAATGGCGGCGTTCAGGGCCAGCAGGTTGGTTTGCTGGGCCACCGACTTGATCACGTCGAGCACGCTGCCGATCTTGTCGCTTTCGCGCTTCAGATCGCCCATGGCCACCGTGGAATTACCGACCTCCGTGGCCAGGCGCTCGATCTGGGCGATGGCTTCACCGACTACCTTGTCGCCTTCGCGGGCCTGCTGGTCGGCGGCTACGGCGGCTTCGGAGGCTTCTTCCGCGTTGCGGGCGACTTCCTGCACAGTGGCCGCCATTTCGTTCATGGCCGTGGCCACCTGGTCCGTCTCGACTTTCTGGCTGTTGACCCCGGCGCTGGTTTGCTCGGTGACGGCCGAGAGCTGCTCGGCAGCGCTGGCAATCTGGGTGACGCCTTCGCTGATGCCGCCGATCAATTCGCGCAAGCCGACGGTCATGCTTTGCATGGCGCGTTGCAGTTGGCCGAGTTCGTCCTGGCGCTCCGACGTCAGGTTTTGGCTCAGGTCGCCCGAGGCGACGCGCTCGGCCAACTTGAGGGTCTGGCTCAGCGGGATGATGATCTGGCGGGTAATGGCCCAGGCGGCGACCAGGCCGAAGATCAACGCCAGCACGGTGGCCAGCAGCAACAGGTACTTGGCTTGTGCAGCGTCGGTGTCACGCACCACGGTCTGGGAGGCCGTGAGTTTTTCGCTATGGCTGAGCAGGATATCGCCCTGGGCACCCATGGCCTTGAGTGCTGCCGCGCTGGCCACCTGGGAGTCACGGTACTGGCTGACGGCCGCGCGATAGGCTTGCAGCGAGACGCTGGCCTGTTGCAGGTTGGCCTGGTAGTTGGCCGGCAGTTGGCCTTCCAGCTCGGTGATTTTTTTCAGGGCGTTGTCGATGGCATCAAGGGCCGGTTGCTCGGCTTCGACCTTGGCGCTGTAGGTGTAGCCGCGCACTTGGAAGCGCGCTTGCTGGATCAGCTTGCTCAGGCTGACCACGTTGTTGAACTGGGTGACGCTGTCGCCTTGCAGCAGGGATTTTTCGACTTCGCCTATCTTGAGCACGGCATTGTCGGCGGTATCGCCCAACTTGCTGCGCGCGTTTTCGCGATTGGCACCGGCTTGTGCCATGTCGTTGAAGGCTCGCTTGTACTGCTCCACGGCCGCCAGTTGCTCGTCGATCAGGGCGACGTCGGCCGGTTGTTCGATCAGGGTGCGGGCGGTCTTCAGGCCGCTGTCGAGCTGGTTCAGCAACTCGCTGACAGCGCTGGTGCCTTGCTCGCCACGGCGCATTTCGTAGTCCAGGCGGGCCAGACGCAGGTCTTTGGTCAAGGCATTGAGGCTGGAGATATACCCCAGTTTGTCGCCACGACTGATCACATCACCCAGGCCGGTCCAGCCAGTGAAGGTGATCACCAGCGTCAGCAGCAGTACCAGACCAAAGCCGACGCCCAGTTTGGTTTTGACGCTGACATTCCCCAGCTTTTCGGCTAACCAACGATACATGCTGCGAACTCCCCTGGAGCAAAGCTTAGATTTATTCAGGGGGTATCGGCCTGCAAACGGGATTCTGTAGCGCCGTGGTGCGACTGTGGGAGGGTCGTGTGGTTAGAAGAGGCGGGCGAGCAGGGCAGTGACGGCGGTTTCCACGCGCAGGATGCGAGCGCCCAACTGCACCGGCTGCAGGCCGGCCTTGGCCAACAGATCCACCTCGTAGGGAATCCAGCCGCCCTCCGGGCCGATGGCCAGGGTGACCGGCTCGTCCAGGGCACGCGGGCAAGGCGGATAGTCGCCGGGGTGGCCGATCAGGCCGAGGGTGCCTTGCGTCATGGCCGGCAGGCGGTCTTCGACGAATGGCTTGAAACGTTTTTCGATGATGATTTCCGGCAGCACCGTGTCCCGAGCCTGCTCGAGACCGAGGATCAGTTGCTCGCGAAGCGCCGCAGGCTCCAGGAACGGGGTTTGCCAGAAGCTCTTCTCAACCCGGTAGCTATTGAGCAGGACCACTTTCGGCACACCCATGGCCGCCACGGTTTGCAGCACCCGACGCAGCATCTTCGGGCGCGGCAGGGCGAGCAACAGGGTCAGGGGCAGTTTGGCCGGGGGCGGCAGCTCGAAGCTGACTTGCAGCTCGGCCTCGCGGGCGTCCAGGCGCAGCAGTTGCGCATTGCCCATCAGGCCGCCGATGCGCCCCACGCGCAGGTTGTCGCCCACCGCCACACGGTGGACGTCCTGCATATGCACCAGGCGCCGATCACGCAGCACCACCCGGTCGGCCGCGATAAAGTCGGCCTCCTCCAGCAGCAGCAGGTTCACGGCTGGGTCGCTGGCGGCTGGTCATCGTCGGCGGGTTGGTCATCCGGGTGCTCGCCCCGCTTGCTGATCAGGCCGCTGAACAGGATGCCAATCTCGAACAGCATCCACATCGGCACCGCCAGCAGGGTCTGGGAGAAGATGTCCGGCGGCGTCAGGATCATGCCGACCACGAAGCAGCCGATGATCACGTACGGGCGGACCTTCTTCAGGTACTTCACGTCGACTACGCCGATCCATACCAGCAGCACCACGGCCACGGGGATCTCGAAGGCCACGCCGAAGGCGAAGAACAACGTCATCACGAAGTCGAGGTAGCTGGTGATGTCGGTCATCATCTCCACGCCAGCGGGGGTGGCAGCGGCGAAGAACTTGAAGATCAGCGGGAACACCAGGAAGTAGGCGAATGCCATGCCGGTATAGAACAGCAGGATGCTCGACACCAGCAACGGCACGGCGATGCGCTTCTCATGCTTGTACAGCCCTGGTGCGATAAAGCCCCAGATCTGATGCAGGATCACCGGGATCGCCAGGAACAGCGAGACCATCATCGTCAGCTTCAACGGCGTCAGGAACGGCGACGACACATCGGTGGCGATCATCGTCGCGCCGGCCGGCAGGTACTGGCGCAAGGGCGTGGAGACGAAGGTGTAGATCTGCTGGGTGAAGGCGAACAGCCCGGCGAAGATCACGAAGATTGCCGCTACGCAACGCAGCAGGCGGGTACGCAGCTCGGTGAGGTGCGAGACCAGCGGCATATGCTGGTCGTTTTCCGGTTTATCAGCGCTCATGGGGCTCGCGGCGGCAATGTAGGGTCATGGGGAGCGGGCGACGCCACGGGCGCCGGCGCTGGCTCTGTCGGGGTAGCGGTCGGGCCTGGCGCGACCGGTGTGGCTTCGGTCGCTGCGGGTGTGGGCGCGATGCTGTGCTCGGCCACAGGCTCCACCGGTTTGGCCGGCTCCTGCACCGGCGACAGAATTTTGCGCGCCTCTTGCTCCAACGACAGGATGTGTTCGTTGTGCAGTTGGCGGCGGATTTCATCGGCGCCGATTTCCCGTTCAACTTCCTGTTTGATGGCGTTGAAACTGCGTTTCAGGCGCCCGATCCACAGGCCGGCCGTGCGTGCGGCACCGGGCAGGCGTTCCGGCCCCAGCACCAGCAAGGCCACGAGGCCGACGAGCAGCAGTTCAGAGAAGCTGATACCAAACATTAGTCAGTGCTCACGAGTCTTTGCGGGTCGGCTCTTCGACTTTTTCAGCCTGCACGTCGAAGGTACGACGCTCGGTAATCGGCTGGGCGGCCTGCGGGTGGACAGGCTGGGCCGGCGGCACCGGGTTGACGACGGGCTCGGCCGGTTTTTCGTCGTCGTTCATGGCCTTGCGAAAGCCCTTGATCGACTCGCCGACGTCAGTGCCGAGGTTTTTCAGTTTCTTGGTGCCGAACACCAGTACCACCACCACCAGAATGACGATCCAGTGTTTCCAGTCAAAAATGCCCATGCTGCAATTCCTCGTTAAAAGTTATTCAGGCGGACGGGCGCGAGGCCTTTTCGGCATGCCCGGACAGGCCGAAGCGACGGTCCAGTTCATCCAGCACGGCCTGTGGGTGCTGCCCCAGTTGGGCGAGCATGACCAGGCTGTGGAACCACAGGTCGGCGGTTTCGTAGATCACATTGCTGCAGTCGCCGCTGATCTCGGCATCCTTGGCAGCGATGATCGTCTCGACGGATTCTTCGCCGAGTTTTTCCAGGATCTTGTTCAGGCCCTTGTGATACAGGCTCGCCACATACGAGCTGTCGGCGTCCGCGCCTTTGCGGTCTTCCAGCACCTGGGCCACACGGTTCAGGGTATCGCTCATGTTCAGTGTCCTGCCGAATAAATGGCGTGCGGGTCTTTGAGTACCGGTTCCACCACCTTCCATTCGCCGTTCTCGAACACGCGATAGAAGCAGCTGTGGCGGCCGGTGTGGCAGGCAATGCCGCCGATCTGCTCGACCATCAGGATCACCACGTCGGCGTCGCAGTCGAGGCGTATCTCGTGCAGGGTCTGCACGTGCCCGGACTCTTCGCCCTTACGCCACAGTTTGCCACGCGAACGTGACCAGTAAATGGCGCGCTGCTCGGCGGCAGTGAGGCTCAGGGCCTCGCGGTTCATCCAGGCCATCATCAGCACGCGCCCGGTCTTGTAGTCCTGGGCAATGGCCGGCACCAGGCCGTCACTGTCCCACTTGATCTCGTCCAGCCAGTCTTTCATCGTTCGGCTCCGGCAATTTGCGACAGTGTATAACCGGATCGGCTATCGACGCACGATCAGATAAACACCCACGGCGACCATGATCCCGGCCGGCCAGTGGCCCAACTCGTTCAATGGCCCGCCGATGGCCAGCATCACCCCGCCCACCAGGTGCGCGGCCCCCAGCAAGCGCAGGAACCAGTCATCCTTGCGCTGTTGCCACGGTGGCGACGGGTCCTTGGCGTGGGGCTGGGACATGCGCTCCAGCAGGTCGCGGGTCATATTGGCCAAGTGCGGCAGCTGTTCGACCTGGCTTTGCAGGTTGCCCAGCAGGGTTTTCGGGCTGACGCGCTCGCGCATCCAGCGTTCGAGGAACGGTTGTGCGGTGTTCCACAAGTCGAGGTCCGGGTACAGCTGACGGCCCAGGCCTTCGATGTTCAGCAGGGTTTTCTGCAAAAGAACAAGCTGCGGCTGCACTTCCATATTGAAGCGTCGCGCGGTCTGGAACAGGCGCATCAGCACCTGGCCGAAGGAAATATCTTTTAACGGTTTTTCGAAGATCGGCTCGCAAACGGTACGGATCGCCGCTTCGAATTCATTGAGCTTGGTTTCTGCCGGTACCCAGCCCGAGTCGATGTGCAACTGCGCCACGCGGCGGTAGTCGCGCTTGAAGAAGGCGAACAGGTTGCGTGCCAGGTAATCCTGGTCTTCCGGGGTCAGGCTGCCGACGATGCCGCAGTCGATCGCGATGTACTGCGGGCTCCACGGGTTGACGGTGCTGACGAAGATGTTGCCTGGGTGCATGTCGGCATGGAAGAAGCTGTCGCGGAACACCTGGGTGAAGAAAATTTCCACGCCACGCTCGGCCAGCATTTTCATGTCGGTGCGCTGGTCGGCCAGGGTGGCGAGGTCGGTGACCTGCACGCCGTAGATACGCTCCATTACCAGCACTTTCGGGCGGCACCAGTCCCAGTAGACTTGCGGCACATACAGCAGCGGCGAACCTTCGAAATTGCGCTTGAGCTGGCTGGCGTTGGCCGCTTCGCGCAGCAGGTCGAGCTCGTCGTAGATGGTTTTTTCGTAGTCGGCGACCACGTCCACCGGGTGCAGCAGGCGCGCATCGGCAGAAAAGCGTTCAGCGGCGCGGGCGAGGATAAACAGCCATGCCAGGTCCTGGCCGATGATCGGCTTGAGGCCCGGACGGATCACCTTCACCACCACTTCTTCGCCGGTCTTGAGTTGCGCGGCATGCACTTGTGCCACCGAGGCCGAGGCCAGGGGCTCGACGTCGAAGCGGCTGAACACGTCGCTGATTTTCTTGCCCAGTTGCTCTTCGATCAGCTTCATCGACTGCTGCGAATCAAACGGCGGCACGCGGTCTTGCAGCAGCATCAGTTCGTCGGCGATGTCTTCGGGCAGCAGGTCGCGGCGGGTCGAGAGAATCTGCCCGAACTTGATAAAGATCGGCCCCAGGTCCTGCAGGGCCAGGCGCAGGCGCGCGCCACGGCTCAGTTCCAGCGGCTTGCGCGGGAACCAGCGCCACGGCAGCACATAGCGCACCGCCAGCAGGAACCAGGGGAGAGGCAGGGCGAACAGCAGGTCATCGAGGCGGTAGCGGATTACGACGCGCTGGATACGAAACAAACGGCGGACGGCGAGCAGCTTCATGCGTTATCGCTTGGATCAAGGGAACGGCTCAGGCGCTCGAAGCGTGCCTCAAGGCGTTCCAGGTCGATTTTGGCCTTGTCGAGTTCGCGAAAGCGCGCTTGCGCTTCCCGTTGTCCGACCAGGGTGCGCGATTCTTCGCTCAGGTATTCGGCGAGGTTCTGGTTGAGGCTGGCGAACCCCTGCTGGTACCAGCGTGCGCGGCTGCGCAGGTGCCCGCTGATCAGTTGGGTGGCGACTGGGCCGATCCATTGTGACAGCTCGTATTCCCAGTCCAGCTCCAGGTCCTGCAGCACGGCGGCCAGGTCCATCAGCACCGCGCTATCGCCTTCCAGCTCCACTTCCGGGCCATGCAGGATGGCGGTCTTGTTACGGCTCAGCGCCAGATGCAACAGGCTGGAGGCCGACGCGCGCAGGGTGCAGTCGGCCTCGGCAGCCCAGTGGCTGGCAAGCAGCAGGCCTTCATCGCTGGGCAGGATAAACAGCTGCAAGGCAGGGCTGCGGCAGTCGACGGCAATGATCTTGCCGTTCAGGTGCGCGAGCCGTGCCAGGGCGGTGCTGTCCAGGTGCAGTACACGGTTGAGGCCGTGTTCGACGCTGGCGAGAAGACCTTTGAGCAGCATCAGGGCTTGATGCCGCGGTGCAGGGCGACGATGCCCGACGTCATATTGTGGTACGTCACGCGGTCGAAACCGGCCTCCACCATCATCGACTTCAGGGTTTCCTGGTCGGGGTGCATGCGGATCGACTCGGCCAGGTAGCGATAGCTTTCGGCGTCATTGGTGATCAGCTTGCCCATCAACGGCATGAAGGCGAACGAGTAGGTGTCGTAGACCTTGGACATCAGCGCGTTGGTCGGCTTGGAGAACTCCAGCACCAGCAGGCGGCCACCCGGCTTGAGCACGCGCAGCATCGAGCGGATCGCGTCTTCCTTGTGGGTCACGTTGCGCAGGCCGAAGGCGATGGTCACACAGTCGAAATGGTTGTCGGGGAACGGCAGCTTTTCAGCGTCGGCCTGGACGAATTCGATATTGCCGGCCACGCCTTTGTCGAGCAGGCGATCGCGGCCGACCTTGAGCATCGAGCCATTGATATCTGCCAGCACCACCTGGCCGGTCGGGCCGACGAGCTTGGAGAACTTGGCCGCCAGGTCGCCCGTGCCGCCGGCGATGTCCAGCACGCGGTTGCCGGTGCGCACGCCCGACAGCTCGATGGTGAAGCGTTTCCACAGGCGGTGCATGCCACCCGAGAGCACATCGTTCATCAGGTCGTACTTGGCGGCTACGGAGTGGAACACCTCAGCGACTTTTTCCGCTTTCTGGCTTTCCGGGACGTTCTTGAAACCGAAGTGAGTGGTGGGTTCGGCATCGCTGCCTTTGCGCTGATCAGTCATATCGCTGTCACCAAAAGAGAATGCGGGACATGATAATCCCCAAGGCCTGCTTTGTCTTGGCAAGGCTGAAGGTAAGATAGAGGGCCACCGAGACCTTTTGCCGCATGGCGGGTGTTCCAGTCGTTATAAAGAGGAGTCATTGCAATGGCCCGTATTACCGTTGAGCGCGCACATTCCCTGGGTAAAGAAGGCGCACGCGCCAAGGCCGAAAAGTTGGCGAGCAAACTCCAGGAGCAATATGGCCTGGAGCCGTCGTGGTCTGGCGACACCTTGAACCTCAAGCGTTCGGGGGTTAAAGGCACGGTGTGGGTGGCGGATGATTCGCTGCGTATTGATGTGGAACTGGGCCTGTTGATGTCGGCCATGAGTGGCACCATCAAGTCCGAAATCGAGAAAGCCCTGGATAAAGCCCTGGCCTGATCCGATTGCTCTTAGGGTGCCGATTCTAATTTTTCAACCTACTTTGTGCCCAAGCCCTCAACTCCTGTGGGCCGTTCCTCCACCCTATTCTGCGTGAGGTGCACCATGGCCAAAGTTATCCTGAAGAAAAAAATCGACGCTCAGACCACTGCCCTGAGTGACGTTAAAAGCTACGCCCGCAAGATCTGGCTGGCAGGTCTTGGGGCCTACGCCAAGGTCGGAAGCGAGGGCGGCGAGTACTTCAAAGAGCTGGTTAAAACTGGCCAACATGTTGAAAGTAAAGGCAAAAAAGTTGTAGTTGAACAACTGGATGCTGCCAATAGTCAGATTGACCAAGTAAAGAGTAATGTCTCCAGCGTCAAAGGCCTGGTTGAAGTTCAGCTGGATAAAGTTGAAAAAGCTTTTGATACTCGTGTTGCAAGTGCCTTGAATCGAATCGGCATTGCGACTAAACATGACGTGGAGACACTCTCTGCTAAGCTCGAAGAGCTGACGGCATTGCTCGAACGTGTCGCGCGTAAACACTAAGGAGACATCGGGATGGCTGTTAAAAAGACTACTCAGAAAGAAGGCAGCTCGTGGGTCGGGAAAGTTGAAGAATATTCCCGCAAAATCTGGCTCGCTGGTTTAGGCGTTTACTCGAAGATCGACAGTGACGGCAGCAAACTCTTCGAGACGCTGGTTAAAGACGGCGAGAAAGCCGAGAAGTTGACCAAGAGCACGGTGGGTAAAAAAGTTGAAGCGGCGAAGGCAACTGCCGGCTCCGCCAAGTCGAGCATTTCTGACACTTGGGGCAAGTTGGAAGAGACGTTCGATAAACGCCTCCACAGTGCTATTTCGCGGCTTGGGGTGCCAAGCAAAGCGGAATTGAAGGCGCTGCATAGCAAGGTCGATACCCTGACCAAGCAGATCGAAAAGCTCACCGGCGCCAAAGTGACTCCGGTGAAAACCGCAGCCGCCAAACCGGCAGCCAAGCCTGCCGCTAAAATCGCTGCTGCCAAGCCCGCCGCGAAAGCCGCTGCCAAGCCTCTGGTAAAAGCTGCCGCCAAGCCGGCTGCCAAGGCTCCAGCCAAAGCTGCCGCCAAGCCAGCAGCCAAGCCAGCGGCAAAAACCGCAGCGGCCAAACCGGCTGCCAAGCCTGCCGCTAAACCAGTGGCCGCAAAAGTGGCTGCCAAGCCAGCAGCTAAACCTGCAGCCAAGGCAGCTGCTAAACCCGCCGCCAAGCCAGCAGCAAAAACCGCAGCCGCCAAACCCGTTGCCAAGGCAGCCACTGCAAAACCTGCAGCCAAGCCAGCGGCCAAACCGGCCGTCGTGAAGAAGCCAGCTGCGGCCAAAAAACCAGCGGCGCCCAAGCCAGCTGTAGCGGCCAAACCTGCCAGTGCACCCGCATCCACTGCTTCCACGGCCAACTCGGTGTCCGCACCGACGCCCGCAGCTGTGGCTCCGACTGCAGCGCCGGTTACCCCGACGCCGTCCAGCCAGTCCTGATCTTTTTGGGACAAAAAAATGCCCGGCCTGTAGAGGTCGGGCATTTTCTATGGCGCGTGATCCACGTACTTGAGCGCGAAACGCTCGGTGGCCTGCCGCGCGGTGGGCAGCAGATGCGGCGCCACCAGCATCATGATCTGGTAGATCACCACCTGCACTTCGCCTTCGCGGTCCAGAATTCGCTGGTAATCCAGAGAGAACAACAGGGTCATGGTGATCTGTTCTACCAACTGCCCAAGCGCCTGGGTATCACTGACCAACTGCCCCGATGCCTTCAACCTCGCAAGCAATGAAGCAAGGGTGCGCTTGAGCGCTGTGAGCAGGTTGCGAATGCCCTTGGCCAGTTTCGGCAGGCGCCCCGCCAGGTTTGACAGATCCTGGAACAAAAACCGGTAGTGAGCCATATGCTCGATGATCAAGTGCAGGAACAGCCAATAGTCCTCGGCTTCCAGTTGGGCGTCTGCCGGTGGGTCGAGCAGGGGCATCAGCTCACTCTGGAAGCGCTCGAACAGCCCGAGCACCAGTGGCTCCTTGCCATGGAAGTGGTAGTAGAGGTTGCCGGGGCTGATCCCCATTTCATTGGCCACCTCCATGGTCGACACGTTCGGTTCGCCCTTCTGGTTAAACAGCTGCAGTGCGCATTCAAGGATACGGTCGCGGGTCTTCATCCAGTCTTCTTAATGTGATCGTTGAGCTCAGCGCACGCGCACGTAAGTGCCCGGCGCCGCTTCCATCGGTGGGTAATTCTGGTTGCCCAGGGCGGTGAGGGTTTCGCGCTGTACGCCTGAGCGTTGCTGGATCCACTCCAGCCACTGCGGCCACCAACTGCCCTCGACGTGATTGGCGTCGTAGTACCAGGCCCGTGGGTCGCTGCTCAGCTTGGGGTTCTCGACATAGTTGGCCTTGGGGTTACCCGGCGGGTTGAGGATGCTCTGGATATGCCCGCTGTTGGACAGCACGAAGCGCCGGTCGCCGCCGAGCAACTGGGTGGAGCGGTACACCGCGTCCCACGGCGTGATGTGGTCGTTGATCCCGGCCACGCTGAAGCTGTCCACCGTGACCTTCTGCAAATCGATAGGCGTGCCGCATACCTCCAGGCCACCGGGGTGGCTCAGGGGGTTGTGCTTGAAGAAGTCCAGCAGGTCGCCATGCAGTGCGGCGGGCAGGCGCGTGTTGTCGTTGTTCCAATACAGGATGTCGAAGGCCGGCGGTTCCTTGCCCAGCAGGTAATTATTGATCCAGTAGTTCCAGATCAGGTCGTTGGGACGCATCCAGGCGAACACCTTGGCCATGTCGCGGCCCTCGAGCACGCCTTGCTGGTAGGAACGGCGCTTGGCGGCTTCGAGGGTTTGTTCGTCGGCGAACAGGGTGGCGGGGCTGTCAATCTGGCTGTCCAGCAGGCTCACCAGGTAGCTGGCGCTGGAGATGCGCCGCAACTGGCGCTTGGCCTGCAAATGGCCTTGCAGGGCGGCAATGGTCAGGCCCCCGGCGCAGGCGCCCATCAGGTTGACTTCGCGGGCACCGGTGATGGCCCGGCAGACGTTGAGCGCTTCCTCCAGCGCCGCCACATACGTGGACAAGCCCCATTCGCGATGACGCACATCCGGGTTGCGCCAACTGACGATAAAGGTTTGCAGGCTGTTCTTCAGTGCGTATTGCACAAAGCTGTTGGCCGGGCTCAGGTCGAAAATGTAGTACTTGTTGATTTGCGGCGGCACGATCAGCAGCGGCTTGGCGTACTGTTTTTCGCTCATGGGCTTGTACTGGATCAGCTCCAGCAGCTCATTGCGAAACACCACCGAGCCTGGGGTCGTGGCCACGGTCTTGCCGACTTCGAACGCCTGCTTGGTCACCTGGCGCGGCAGGCCGTTGTTGTGCAGCAGGTCGTCGAGCAGGTTGCTCACGCCGCGCACCACGCTGTTGCCGCCGGAGTTGAGCAACTCCTTGACGGCCAGCGGGTTGAGCAGGGTGTTGGAGGGGGAGACGGCGTCGTTGAGCAGCGAGAAGGCAAAGTGCGCACGGGCCCGGTCGTCGCTGCTCAGGGTGCTGTCGTCGATCCAGTGGCGGACTTCTTTCTGCCAGCTCAGATAGGCCTGCAGGCTGCGTCGGTAGAAGGGGTTGAGCGTCCAGGTCGGGTCCGTGAAGCGGCTGTCGCGCGGGTTGGGCTCATGCACGGTCTCACCCAGCAGCACGCGCCCCAACTGACCGCCCAGGGCCAGGGCGTGACGGGCGGTGTGCAGCGGGTTACGCCAGCCGTGGGCGGCAACGCTGCGCAGGGTCGACAGCAAATCCCGACCGCGCAGGCCGGTGATCGCGTTTTGCGCGTTGATGAACGCGGCGGGGGTGGGCGCCGGGTTCGTCACGGGTCTTTCTCGCATGAGCCAACACTCCTTCGTCAAGCCATCAACAGGCACGCCAATTCAGAACCATAGTCGGTTCTCGGCAAGTTGCGCGGCGGTGTGGTCCTTACACCGCTGGTCGCGGGTGAATCACGGCCCGCATGCGCTCCTCCTCGAGAAATTTCATGATGATCGGTGCCACGGCTTCAGCCCGGGTGATCAGGAACAGGTGGCCGTCATCGATGATGTGCAACTGTGCGTTGGGAATGCGCCAGGCCAGCATGCGCATGTTGACCAGCGGGATCAGCGGGTCGTCGTCCCCGGCCAGCACCAGGGTCGGCTGGCGGATCTTGTGCAGCCAGTGGATGCTGGTCCAGCCCAGCCCCGCGAACAGTTGCCAGTAGTAGCCCAGCTTGCCGGCCGAGCGCACTTTGCTGGCGTGCTCGGCGGCCAGTTTCGAGTCGCGGCGGAACGAGCCGCCATAAATCATCGGCGCAATGCGCACCACGTGGGACGGTTGGATATACCGCCGGGGGCTGGCCATCAGCCACAACACTTTCGGCTTGCCCGGCACCATCACCGCACCGGCGGCGGTGGCAGCGAGGATCAGCTTCTTGCAACGCTCCGGGTAGTCATAGGCAAATTGCTGCGCCAGTGCGCCGCCCCAGGACACACCCACCACATTCACCTGGCCATAATCCAGGTAATCGAGCATGCGCGCGGTGAGCTTGGCCAGGCCAGGGAAACGATACGGCCGTTTGGGCGTGGACGAACCGCCCACCCCTGGCACATCGAAGGCAATCACTTCCAGGTCCGGGTCCAGGGCCTGGACGAACGGAAACACCAGCTCAAGGTTGGCGCCGATGCCGTTGAAGATCAGCAACGGTGTCAAGTGGGGCTTGCCCGGGCGTACCGCCGTGCGGATGGTCTGGCCATCCAGGTCGATGGTACGGAAGATGAACGGTTGCGGCATGCTCAAGCCCTGTGAAGTATTGCAGTCCGAGTGAGGTCAGTGTGGGAGGGGGCTTGCCCCCCGATGGCGGTGTATCAGTCACCACAGTATCAACTGGTCCACCGCTATCGGGGGCAAGCCCCCTCCCACATTTGAACGCATTTCAATCTAGCGTTCGTGCACATAGGTGCCTGGCGCCGCCTCTGCTGCGGCGTAGGTTTTATTGCCTAATGTTGTCGGAGCCTTCTTCAGCTTGCCCGCTCTTTCCGCCTGCCACGCCTGCCAATGCAGCCACCACGAGTCAGTGTGCTTGGTCGCATTCTCCTGCCATTCAAGCGGCTTGCCCGCCAGGCTGTCGCTGGTCTGGTAGCGTGCCTTGGGGTTGCCCGGTGGGTTGAGGATGCTCTGGATATGCCCGCTGCTGGACAGCACGAACTCTACTTTGCCGCCAAACAGCTGCGCCGACTTGTAGCAGGACTGCCACGGCGTGATGTGGTCGTTGGTGCCGGCCAGGGAGTAGATGTCGGCGGTGACCTGCTTGAGGTCGATCGGTGTACCGCACACTTCCAGGGCGTTGGCGCGTACCAGTGGGTTGTTCTTGAACAATTCGATCAGATCGCCGTGGAACGCGGCGGGCAAGCGCGTGGTGTCGTTGTTCCAGAACAGGATGTCGAACACCGGCGGCTCGTTGCCCAACAGGTAGTTATTGACCCAATAGTTCCAGATCAGGTCGTTGGGGCGCATCCAGGCAAACACCTTGGCCATGTCGCGGCCTTCCAGCACACCGGCCTGGTAGGAGTGGCGCTTGGCCGCTTCCAGGGTCTGCTCGTCGACGAACAGCGCCACCTGGGTGTCCAGGGTGGTGTCCAGCACGCTCACCAGCAGGGTCAGGGCGTTGACCTTCTTCTCACCCAGCGCGGCGTAGTGGCCCAGCAGGGCGGTGCAGGTGATGCCGCCGGAGCAGGCGCCGAGCATGTTGATGTCTTTGCTGCCGGTAATCGCCGTGACCACGTCCACCGCTTCCTTGAGCGCCTCGATGTAGGTGGACAGGCCCCACTCGCGCTGGGCCTTGGTCGGGTTGCGCCAACTGACGATAAAGGTCTGCTGGCCATTGCGCAGGCAGAAGCGCGCCAGACTCTTATCCGGGCTCAGGTCGAACACATAGAATTTGTTGATCTGCGGCGGCACCACCAGCAACGGGCGCTCATGCACCTGCTCGGTGATCGGCTTGTACTGGATCAGCTCCAGTACGTCATTGCGAAACACTACCGCGCCTTCGGTGGTGCCCAGGCTCTTGCCGACTTCAAAGGCGCCCATGTTGACCTGGCTCGGCATGCCGCCGTTATGCACCATGTCCTTGGCCAGGTGGGACAGGCCGTCGAGCAGGCTCTTGCCGCCGGTTTCGAAGAAGCGCTTGATTGCCGCCGGGTTGGCCGCGCTGTTGGTGGGGGCCATGGCTTCGGTCATCAGGTTGATCACGAAGTGGCCGCGACTGATGTCCTGTTCCGACAGGTTGCTGTCGCCGATCCAGTCGTGCAGTTCCTTGCGCCACGCCAGGTAGGTTTGCAGGTAGCGTTTGTACAGCGGGTTCTGGCTCCAGGCCGGGTCGTGAAAGCGACGGTCATCGTTTTCGGGTTGCAGCTGCGATTTGCCGAACATCACGTTCTTCAATTCAACGCCAAAATGGGCGACGTGCTTGACGCTGTGCAACGGCTGCTTGATGGCTTGGGTCAGCACCATCTTGGCCGAGGCCAGTAAATCCTTTTTACGTAACGCGATGATCGGGTTGAGCCCCAGGGTGTTTTCCGAGGCCTGGCGTTTCAAGTCATCGTTATTCTTGTTACTCATCTACGACGCTCCATTGTCCGAAAGACGAGTACCGGGTACCGCTGCGCACCAGTTTTCGATACACAACACAAGCCAGGTACTGCGACTCGGGTGACCGTTGATACCGCATCGTCAAATGCAGGGAACTTGCCAGTTCCATTGGTTACCCGAGTTTAATTTTTTTCGCAAGCGGGCCAATCGTTGGCCACGCGACAGGGCATTCAAGCAGATGAAATTAGAAAATGCCCTCTAAAGAGCAAGAAGCCTGGGCTAGAGCATCAGCCGTACGACCGACTGACTCGGGTCGCGGGTTTTGCCGGCTGCCTTGAGCTCGGCGAGGTAGTCAGCCCACAGTGCGTCCTGACGCACGGCCAATTGGTAGAGGTAGTCCCAGGTGAACAGTCCGCTGTCATGTCCGTCGTCGAAGGTCAATTTCAGTGCGTACTGGCCGGCCGGTTCGACCTTGCTCAAGCGCACGTTGAGCTTGCCGAATTGCAGGATGGGTTTGCCGTGGCCCTGGACCTCGGCGGAGGGCGAGTGAACCCGTAGGAATTCGGCGGGCAACCGGTAGGCCTCATCGGGCCCGTAGGTGAGGCCGAGGGTGTTGGAGGTTGTGTGCAGGTTTACAGCAGTAGGAAATTTGGACATTGATGATGATCCTGAATAAACCGGCTCAAAATGTGGGAGGGGGCTTGCCCCCGATAGCAGTGGTCAGTCAGGCATACATCTTTCTGACAGACCGCTATCGGGGGCAAGCCCCCTCCCACATGAAAGCAAAGCGATCCTGTATATGGCTTACAGGATATAACGAGACAGATCTTCGTTCTGCGCCAATTCACCCAGGTGGCTGTTGACGTAGTCGGCATCGATCTTGATCGTTTCGCCATTCTGCGCACCGGCCAGGTCACCGGCGCTGAAGGACACTTCCTCAAGCAGGCGCTCCAGCAAGGTGTGCAGGCGACGAGCACCGATATTCTCGGTCTTCTCGTTGACCTGCCAAGCGATCTCCGCCAGGCGCTTGATACCGTCCGGCAGGAACTCGATGCCCAAGCCTTCGGTTTTCAGCAGCTCACAGTACTGCTCGGTGAGCGATGCATGCGGCTCGCTGAGGATGCGCTCGAAGTCGCCTGGGGTCAGCGCCTTGAGTTCCACGCGAATCGGCAGGCGGCCTTGCAGCTCCGGCACCAGGTCGCTTGGCTTGCTCAGGTGGAATGCACCGGAGGCGATAAACAGGATGTGGTCGGTCTTGACCATGCCCAGCTTGGTGTTCACGGTGCAGCCTTCGATCAGCGGCAGCAGGTCGCGCTGTACGCCTTCACGGGACACATCGACGCCGCCGGAGTTACCGCGCTTGGCGACCTTGTCGATCTCGTCGATAAACACGATGCCATGCTGCTCGACCGCTTCCAGGGCCTTGGCCTTGAGCTCTTCCTCATTGACCAGGCGCCCTGCTTCTTCGTCGCGTACCAGCTTCAGCGCTTCTTTCACCTTGAGCTTGCGGCTTTTCTTCTTGCCCTTGCCCATGTTGGCGAACAGGTTCTGCAACTGGCTGGTCATTTCTTCCATGCCAGGCGGCGCGGAGATGTCGACGCCGGACACTTCGGCGATTTCGATCTCGATTTCCTTGTCGTTCAACTGGCCTTCGCGCAGGCGCTTGCGGAACAGCTGGCGGGTGTTGGAGTCCGAGGCCGGTGCGGCGTCTTCGTTGAAGCCCATGCGTGCCGGCGGCAACAGGGCATCGAGGATGCGTTCTTCGGCGGCGTCTTCGGCGCGCAGGCTGACCTTGGTCATTTCCTGCTCGCGCAGCAGCTTCAGGGCCGCGTCGGCCAGGTCGCGGATGATCGACTCGACATCGCGGCCTACATAGCCGACTTCGGTGAACTTGGTCGCTTCGACCTTGATGAACGGTGCATTGGCCAGTTTGGCCAGGCGCCGGGCGATTTCGGTTTTACCGACGCCGGTCGGGCCGATCATCAGGATGTTCTTCGGCGTTACTTCAACGCGCAGTTCTTCGGGCAGTTGCATGCGGCGCCAGCGGTTACGCAGTGCAATGGCAACGGCGCGCTTGGCATCGTCCTGGCCGATGATATGGCGATTGAGTTCATGGACGATTTCGCGGGGAGTCATGGACATAGTGTGTGCGGCCCTCAAGCGGGAATAAGCCTACGGCTTACTCGGCGAGGTCCTGCTCCTCAATGGTGAAGTTGTGGTTGGTGAATACGCAGATATCGCCCGCGATGCCCAGGGCGGTCTCGACGATTTCGCGGGCCGACAAGTCGGTTTTTTTCAATAGCGCGCTGGCCGCCGCTTGGGCGTAGCCACCGCCGGACCCCATGGCGATCAGGCCATGTTCAGGCTCAACCACATCGCCATTGCCGGTGATGATCAGCGACGCGTCTTTGTTCGCGACGGCCAGCATGGCCTCGAGACGGCTGAGGGAGCGGTCGGTACGCCATTCTTTGGCGAGCTCGACGGCGGCACGGACGAGGTGGCCCTGGTGTTTTTCCAGTTGGCCTTCAAAACGCTCGAACAGGGTGAAGGCGTCGGCGGTGGCACCGGCGAAACCGGCAAGCACCTGGCCGTGGTACAGGCGACGCACTTTTTTCGCGTTGCCTTTCATCACGGTATTGCCCAGGGAAACCTGGCCGTCGCCACCCATGACGACTTTGCCGTGGCGACGTACTGAAACGATGGTGGTCAAGGGGAGAGTCTCCACGCAGCGGGGCGAAAATGCCCGGATGGAAACTCATATGGGGGTGGCGGGGGGGATTTCAACCGTAGGGGTTTATGGCGGACGAGTGGCGTTTATCTGTCTGACACACTTTCGAGAACACCCAAGAACCAATGTGGGAGGGGGCTTGCCCCCGATGGCGGTGTATCAGTCACCAGATTGATTGACTGACACTCCGCTATCGGGGGCAAGCCCCCTCCCACATTTTGATCGGTGTTGAGCTTGAATCAGCGGCTCTGGCGTTGTTGTAACAACAGGTTGCTAAAGCCCGCGCCCGCCAATTGTTTCTGCGCCACGGTCAGCTGTTCGCGGTTGCTGAACGGCCCCACCAGTACGCGATACCAGGTCGCATCTTTCACAGTGCCGGATTCTACCGTCACCGACTGTCCCAGCAGGATGATCTGCGCACGCACACGATCCGCATCCGCCTGTTTCGGGAAGGAGCCCGCTTGCAGGAAGAACTTGGTCACCGGCGCTGCCTTGGTCTCCGCAACCGGTGGTGCTGGTGGCGGGGTGATCCCGGCCAGCGCGGCCTGGGCCCGGGCGGTGTCGATTTTCGCCGCTTCCGCCGGGGTTACCGGGGTGGTCGGCACTTGTGGCGTCGGCAGGGTTTTTTCCGGCACGGCGTCAGGCGGCACGATCACTTCCGATTCCGGCAGCAACGTATAGAAGTCGTATTTCGGCTTCACCGGTGCGGTCGGACTTGGCGTGGTCTTGTTGGCCTCGGCGATTTTCGTGGCTTTTTGCTGCTCCTGCTTGACGCGTTTGACGTCATCGCCCTGGCCTGGGTCCAGCTTCATCAGGAACACGATAAACGCGCCGACCGTGAGGCCGATGGCCATCCACAGCCAGCCCGGAATGGGCTTCTTTGCCGGTGCCTGGTAGCGGCTGGCGCCGCGCTTGGGGGCAGGTTTTTTCTTGGCGGCCAACTTACATACGCTCCAGGGTTTCCAGGCCTAACAGTTCCAGGCCTTGCTTGAGGGTCCGTCCAGCCAGTGCGGCGAGGCGCAGGCGACTTTGCTTGTGGGCTTCGTCGTCGGCGCTGAGGATCGGGCAGTTCTCGTAGAAGCTGGAGAACAACCCGGCTACTTCGTACAAATAGGTGCACAGGATATGCGGCGTGCCTTTCTCGCCGACGCTGTTCAGCACTTCGCCGAATTGCGCCAGCTTGGCGCCCAGCTCCTGTTCCTGGGGGGCTTCCAGCACGATCCGCCCTTGCACTTCGCTGAAATCCTTGCCCAGCTTGCGGAACACCCCGGCCACGCGGGTGTAGGCGTACAGCAGGTACGGCGCGGTGTTGCCTTCGAAGTTGAGCATCAGTTCAAAGTTGAAGCTGTAGTCGCTGGTGCGATGCTTGGACAGGTCGGCATATTTCACCGCGTCTATGCCCACCACACGGGCGATGTTGCGCAGATCGGCCTCGGCCAGCTCCGGGTTCTTTTCCTTCACCAGGGTGTAGGCGCGTTCCTGGGCTTCGGTCAGCAGGTCGATCAGCTTCACGGTGCCGCCGTCGCGTGTCTTGAACGGGCGGCCATCGGCGCCGTTCATGGTGCCGAAGCCCATGTGTTCCATGTGCATCGGGTGGGTGACGAAACCGGCGCGGCGCGCCACTTCGAACACCTGCTGGAAGTGCAGGGCCTGGCGCTGGTCGACGAAATACAGCGCACGATCCGCCTTGAGCACGCCGCTGCGGTAGCGCACGGCGGCCAGGTCAGTGGTGGCGTAGAGATAGCCGCCATCGGCCTTGACGATGATCACCGGCAGCGGCTCGCCATCGGCGGTCTTGAATTCTTCGAGGAACACGCACTGTGCGCCATTGCTCTCGACCAGCAGGCCCTTGGCCTTGAGGTCGTTGACCACGTTGATCAGGTCGTCGTTGTAGGCGCTTTCGCCCATCACGTCGGCCATGGTCAGCTTGACGTTGAGCAGTTCGTAGAGGTGTTGGCAGTGGGCCAGCGAGATATCGCGGAAGCGGCTCCACAGTTCCAGGCATTCCTTGTCGCCGGCTTGCAGCTTGACCACCAGGCCACGGGCACGGTCGGCGAACTCTTCGGATTCGTCGAAGCGCTTCTTCGCGGCGCGGTAGAAGTTCTCCAGGTCCGACAGCTCGTTGCTGGTGATCGGGTTCTCCTGCAGGTAGGCCATCAACATGCCGAACTGGGTGCCCCAGTCGCCCACATGGTTCTGGCGGATCACGGTGTCACCGAGGAACTCCAGTACCCGCGCCACGCCGTCGCCGATGATGGTCGAACGCAGGTGACCCACGTGCATCTCCTTGGCCAGGTTCGGCGCCGACAGGTCAATGACCACACGCTGGGTATCACCCGCTTTGCGCGTGCCGATCCTGGCATCGGCCAGCGCGGCGTCGAGGCGCGAGGCCAGGGCCTGGGTGTTCTGGAAGATATTGATAAAGCCTGGGCCAGCGATTTCGGCCTTGCTCACCTGTGGGTCGGCGGGCAGCGCGGCGATGATTTTCTCTGCCAGGTCGCGCGGCTTCATGCCGGCGGGCTTGGACAGCATCATGGCAATGTTGCTGGCGAAGTCACCGTGGGTCTTGTCGCGGGTGTTTTCCACCTGGATCGCCGGCGTCAGGCCTTCAGGCAACACACCTTCGTTGACGAGTTGGGTGAGGGCTTGTTGGATCAGCTGGCGAATGGTGTCTTTCATGGTGTTCTCTTTCGACCGCAAGCGGCGGTGCGCGATGCGCAGGTGGAAAAACTGGGCATTATCCGTGGCGAGGGCGGGCTTGCCAACCTTCGCAGGACCTATGGCCAGGCTTAATACAAATCTACCGGGTCTACATCCAGTGACCATCGCACCTGGCGGCCGCTGGGCATTTGCTCCAGCGCAAGTAACCAGCTACTTAATAGCCGGTGCAGGGGCGCGCGGGAGGTGGCTTGCAGGAGTAGTTGAGCGCGATAACGTCCGGCGCGGCGCTCCATGGGGGCGGGCACGGGGCCGAGCAATTCGATGCCGCCCAGGCCCAGTTCGCCGAGCAAGCGTTCGGCGGCGCTGCACGCTTCATCCAGAAAACCTTCGGCCTGCCCCGGCTTGTGGGCTTCGGCGCGCAGCAACGCCAGGTGCGCAAAGGGCGGCAGGCCAGCGGAGCGGCGTTCACTCAGCGCCTGCTCGGCGAAGGCGAAGTAGCCTTGTTCTGTCAGTTGAATCAGCAGTGGATGGTCGGCCAGGTGTGTCTGGATGATCACCTTGCCCGGCTCCTCGGCCCGCCCGGCGCGCCCGGCGACCTGCACGATTAGTTGTGCCATGCGCTCGCTGGCGCGGAAATCGCCGGAAAACAGGCCGCCATCGGCATCCAGGATCGATACCAGGGTCACCCGTGGAAAGTGATGGCCTTTGGCAAGCATCTGCGTGCCCACCAGGATGCACGGCTGGCCTTTCTGGATCGTGGCGAACAGTTGGTTCATCGCGTCTTTGCGCGAGGTGCTGTCGCGATCGACCCGCAGTACCGGGTAGTCCGGGAACAGAATGCCCAGGCGCTCTTCGGCGCGCTCAGTGCCGGCACCCACCGGGCGCAGGTCGACCTTGCCGCACTGCGGGCAGTGGCGTGGCACGCGCTCCACATGGCCGCAGTGGTGGCAGCGTAGTTCGCCATGGCGCTGGTGGACGGTCATGCGCGCATCGCAGCGCTCGCACTCGGACATCCAGCCGCAGTCATGGCACAGCAGCGTCGGCGCAAAGCCACGGCGGTTGAGAAACACCAGGACTTGCTGGCCGGCAGCGAGGGTCTGGCCGATGGCCTGCTGCATCGGGCCGGAAATCCCGCTGTCCAGCGGGCGGCTTTTCACGTCCAGGCGCAGGAAGCGGGGCTGTTTGGCGCCGCCGGCCCGTTCGTTCAAGCGCAGCAGTCCATAACGACCGGTGTAGGCGTTGTGCAGGCTTTCCAGGGACGGCGTGGCTGAACCCAGCACGATCGGGATGTCTTCCTGGCGGGCGCGCACCAGCGCCAGGTCGCGGGCGTGGTAGCGCAGGCCTTCCTGCTGTTTATAGGAGCCGTCGTGCTCCTCGTCGATGATGATCAGCCCGGGATTTTTCATCGGCGTGAACAGCGCCGAACGGGTGCCGATAATGATGTCTGCTTCGCCGTCCCGCGCCGCCAGCCAGGACTCCAGGCGCTCCCGGTCGTTGACCGCCGAATGCACCAGGGCGATACGCGCGTTGAAGCGTTGCTCGAAACGCGCCAGGGTCTGCGGGCCCAGGTTGATTTCGGGGATCAGCACCAGCGCCTGCTTGCCGGCTTGCAGGGTTTCGCGGATCAGCTGCAAATAGACTTCGGTCTTGCCGCTGCCGGTGACACCGGCCAGCAGGAATGCGTGGAAACAGTCGAAACCGGCGCGAATGGCTTCGTACGCGGCGCGTTGTTCGGGGTTGAGCGGCAATTCCGGCTGGGCCAGCCAGTGTTCGTGGCGTGGGTCGGGGGCGTGCTTGCGGATTTCCACTTGCACCAGGCCCTTGGCCAGCAGCAGGTCGAGGCTGTCTTTGCTCAGCATCAGCTTGCTTAATAGCTGATGCGCGACGCCATGGGGGTGCTGGGCCAGGGTGGCGAGGGCTTCACGCTGGCGCGGGGCGCGGGCGATGCGTGGGTCGTCAAGGCGCGCGCCGGGCACCATCGACCAGAAGCGCTCCTGGCGCGCCTCGGCCGGCTCGCCCTGGCGCAGCAGTACGGGCAGCGCCCAGCTCAATGTGTCGCCCAGGCTGTGCTGGTAATACTGGGCGGTCCACAGGCACAGCTTGAACAGCGCGGGCGGCAGAGGCGCCGTGGCATCAAGGATGGCCACGGCGGGCTTGAGTTTTTCGGCGGGCACTTCGCTGTGGTCGGCGACTTCCACCAGGATGCCGATCATCTCCCTGCGGCCAAACGGCACGCGCACGCGCATGCCCGGCTGCAACTGCGCGCGCAGCACACCGGCTGGGGCCCGGTAGTCGAACAGGCGGCGCAGGGGCGAGGGCAGGGCGAGGCGCAGGATGGCGTCGGGCACGCGGGGGGTCTCATCTATAAGGGCAGGCGGTGGCGCAGGGGCGGGAGACTAGCAGACCGGCGGTGAGCATGCAGCACTGCGGTGCCTGCATCGCGAGCCAGAGCGCTCCCGCAAGGGCCAGGCTATGCCGTTGTTTTCTGATGAAAGGCGCTTTTATCTTTACCGGCGACGGGCGTCGACGCTTGCGCGTTTAAAAAGGTCTGGTAGAATCCGCGGCCTAATTAAGTGCGGTATTCGACAATAGTGTCGAGTGGCGGCACGCTAGCCCGAGGAAGTCACCATGAAAGCCGATATCCATCCAGCGTACGAAACCATCGAAGTAACCTGCAGCTGCGGCAACAAGTTCGAAACTCGCTCGAACCTGTGCAAGCCACTGGGTACTGACGTATGCAACGAGTGCCACCCGTTCTACACCGGTAAGCAGAAAACTCTGGACACCGGCGGCCGTGTACAGCGCTTCGCAGATCGCTTTGGTGCTTTCGGCAAGAAGCCTGCTGCTACTCCAGCAGAGTAAGGCTCAAGGGCCTTATGGGCTTTTGCCAGCTGTTGAAAAAGGCGTCCCTTGTGGGCGCCTTTTTTGTGCCTGGGATTTGGCTGTCGGCGGCCCAGGCCCAGGTGTTCTGCCCCGCACCGGCGGCCCTGGCGCGCGTAGACGTGCAGCGCGTGGTGGATGGCGACACGGTGCGCCTCAAGGATGGCCGCAGCGTGCGTATGATCGGCCTCAACGCGCCGGAAATCGGTAAGAAGGGCCGCCCCGACGAACCTTTTGCCGTTGCCGCCCGCCTGCGCCTGCAGACACTGGTGGACGCCAGTGAGGGGCGCGTGGGCCTGGTGCCGGGGCGTGAGCGCAAGGATCATTATGGTCGCACGCTGGCCCACCTCTACGGTGCCAACGGCGAGAACCTGGAGGCGCAACTGCTGGCCGACGGCCTGGGTTTCCAGGTGGGTGTGGCGCCGAATGTCGACCTTGTCGCCTGTCAGCAGGCGGCGGAAGACAGCGCTCGCCAGGCACGCCTGGGGGTGTGGCGCCAATCGCCGGTGCAAAGCGCGGAGCAGCTCAAGCGTTCCGGGTTTGCCGTGGTCGGCGGCCGGGTCAGCAGGATAGAGCGCAATCGCGGCGGAATCTGGATTGAATTGCAAGGGGCGCTGGTATTACGCATTGCGCCCGATTTGATCAGTCAATTCGACACGGTGCTGCTCGATGGTCTGCAAGGCCGCTCGATCGAGGCGCGTGGCTGGGTACAGGATCGTGCGCGACGTGGCGGCCTGAAAAGTGGACAGGCCCGTTGGCTCCTGCCACTGACCGCCCCCGGCATGTTGAAAACCACGCCTTGAGAAAAAATTGTAGACATTTTTTGTATCGATTGTGAACAGTTAAGCCCTTGTATCCCGTGGCTCTTGGCCGAAAGTCTTAGTGCAGGGCCCTTGACACCGGTGACTGCCCAGTCTTGTAGGGACTTTGCGACACGAGTATCCTCGGCGGTCCGTCGACCAACAGTAAAAGCGGAATGCCGATATGTCTGATTTGAAAACTGCCGCTCTCGAATATCATGCCCATCCTCGTCCAGGAAAGCTGAGTGTAGAGCTCACCAAGGCCACTGCCACTGCCCGCGACCTGTCGCTGGCCTACAGCCCTGGCGTTGCCGAGCCCGTACGTGAAATCGCCCGCGACCCTGAGCTGGCCTACAAGTACACCGGCAAAGGCAACCTGGTTGCAGTGATTTCCGATGGCACCGCGATCCTTGGCCTGGGTAACCTCGGCCCATTGGCCTCCAAGCCAGTCATGGAAGGTAAAGGCGTGCTGTTCAAGCGCTTTGCCGGCATCGACGTTTTCGACATCGAAGTCGATTCCGAAAGCCCGCAGGCTTTCATCGACACCGTTAAGCGCATTTCCATCACCTTCGGTGGCATCAACCTGGAAGATATCAAGGCACCTGAGTGCTTCGAGATCGAGAAGGCCCTGATCGAGCAGTGCGACATTCCGGTATTCCACGATGACCAGCACGGCACCGCGATCGTTACCGCGGCCGGCATGATCAACGCCCTGGAAATCGCTGGCAAAACCCTGGCTGACGCCAAGATCGTCTGCCTGGGTGCTGGCGCTGCGGCCATCTCCTGCATGAAGCTGATCGTCAGCATGGGCGCCAAGCTGGAAAACATCTACATGGTCGACAGCAAGGGCGTGATCCAGTCCGAGCGTACCGACCTGAACCAGTACAAGGCGATGTTTGCCCACCCGTCCTCCAAGCGCACCCTGGCTGAGGCCCTTGACGGTGCCGACGTGTTCGTCGGCCTGTCCGGCCCGAACCTGCTGAGCGCTGAAGGCCTGAAGGCCATGGCGGCCAACCCGATCGTGTTCGCCTGCTCCAACCCGGACCCGGAAATCGCCCCGGAGCTGGCTCACGCCACCCGCGACGACGTGATCATGGCCACCGGCCGTTCCGATTACCCGAACCAGGTCAACAACGTACTGGGCTTCCCGTTCATCTTCCGTGGTGCCCTGGACGTTCGCGCCAAGCGCATCAACGAAGAAATGAAAGTGGCTGCTGCAAACGCCCTGCGTGAACTGGCCAAGCTGCCAGTCCCTCAGGATGTGTGCGATGCCTACGGTGGCGCCAAGCTGGAATTCGGCCGTGAGTACATCATCCCGAAACCAATGGATAAGCGCTTGATCACCGTGATCTCCGATGCCGTGGCTAAAGCCGCCATCGAGACCGGTGTGGCGACCCTGCCGTATCCGAAGAACTACCCGCTGCAAAGCGTGGATGATGTGTTCAACGGCTAAGCCGTTGTAGCGCACCAACAAAAAGCCCCGGCTCTCACGAGTCGGGGCTTTTTGTTGGGTGACAGTTATCTGAAGATTTGTGAAGTCCCAAATGTGGGAGGGGGTTTGCCCCCGATGGCGGTGTGTCAGTCACTTGATGAGCTGGCTGGTCCACGGCTATCGGGGGCAAGCCCCCTCCCACATTGGGTTCTGCGTAGGCTTGAGG
>NZ_JBMDIS010000077.1:0-29696 GCF_057808775.1 Pseudomonas sp. FG86
ACGGGATTGTGACTCCCGTTGTCGAGGGTTCGATCCCCTTCGTCCACCCCATATTCGAAAGGCGCCAGATTTAACAGTCTGGCGCCTTTTTTGTTTTAGCGGTTCGAGTACCCGGCGGCTGTAGGTGCTGGGTCGCAAGAGCGGGGCGTTTCGTCGTATTTATGTATCTCGATGATGCTGCACTGCTTACCTGCCCTGTTCGTGGGGCGGGTTGTCAGGGAGATGATCGGCGACTTCTTCTATATATAGAAGGGTTGGCGCAGAGCCCTGGCGTGATTGGCTGTTATTTGTCACCGGGGCGAGCTGCATTCGTGCATTCGTACCGATAAATTGCCTGCTGTTTTTTTACCCGTTTCCAGTAGGGTGACTTCTTGAGTTTGACCCACTAGAATGCATGCCCTTGGTGCGACACGCGTGGCGTGTCTCCTAAACTTCGAGGTGTAGAGTCATCTTGAAGGGTTTTCGAAAGAGAGCCGAGAGCTTGGGTGCCCAATCCCAAGAAACAAAACCCTCCCAGAAGTCCAATGCCTTCAAGGACTTGCCGCAGCGGCGGTGGCAAACTCAAGGTCGATTAGCGCTCGGTAGCTCGACCGCAGTACTGGATTTCCGGTATTGGAGTGCCTACTACACATCAGCCCTATTCAGGGCTAAACCCACGCGGGAGAGAATCCCCGCTGGGGTTCCCTCCTGCTTTTGAAACAGGAGGTAACAATTCTTTGAGCATGCTGCCTCGGCAGTCCCTGTTCACATCAAACCGGAGACATGAGCGAAAGCTCTGTCTGTCATTGTCCAACCATTGCCTGTTTGGAGTGGCAGCGGACTCGTTGTGCGACCAACGATAGCCTAGGAAGACATGCGTCACTGGTAACGGTGGGGTGTGAAGCTCTTCCAACAATGTAGCCCCCGTATGGGTGCGTCTTCGCCGTGAGGCGGAGCGCAGATGCTCGGAGCAGTACCGGGTTGAGGCGCTAGGCTGGCTGGTATGGGTAACACAAGTGAACTGCTAATAAACGTCGTCAGCATTACGGTGCCTAATCTGCTGATAGGCATTAACCAAAAAGGTGATGCGACCGGTTGTTCTGGTCAAGGGTCGGAACACGTCGTCACATAAGGTCGCCGGCGAATAGGCAGACTCTAACCCAGTCGTGTGACAGGCAGGGAACGTGGTAAGCCCGTATGGCTGCCTTCGGGCAGGTGAACCGCAAGGTGATCCGTTGGCTGTGCGGGTATGGGATCGCAGAGAAAGCGAAAGCCGGGCTGTAATGGCCCGGATAGGGGCTGGAACATTGCTCCACGGGAAACCGGGCAGACTTCTGCGTGGTCTTTCGTCGCATGAACTCTGAGTGAACCTGTCTCAATAAACCTAGAGATCCAGCTGTAACGGATCTTCTATTAATCCAACCCTGGCGGGAGCGTACATTCCCGTCAGGGGATGTGTGCGTCTTTCGCTTGGGGCAACTTGAGAGGAAGGCAGCATGTTAGAACATAGCCAATTGGCCGTGTCTGCGCCTTCCGGCGCTCCGCAACAATGGCATGACATCGATTGGTGGCGTGTTCAGCGGAATGTCCGGGCGATGCAGATACGGATTGCGAAGGCTTGTCGGGAAGGCAACTGGCGCAGGGTGAAAGCCTTGCAGCGGATGCTGACCCGCTCACGCTCGGCCAGATACTTGGCCGTACGGCGAGTCACTGAAAACCAGGGTAAGCGCACGGCGGGAGTCGACCGCGTGCTCTGGGATACACCCGATGCCAAATGGAAGGCGGCAAATGGGTTGAAGCGCCACGGTTATAAACCACGGCCTTTACGGCGTGTGTTTATTCCGAAGTCAAATGGAAAGGAGCGCCCTCTGGGCATTCCGACCATGACGGACAGGGCAATGCAGGCGTTGTATTTGCTTGCTCTGGCACCCATTGCAGAAACCACCGGCGATCCAAACAGCTACGGCTTTAGGATCGAGCGATCTACGGCGGATGCAATGGGGCAGTTGTTCGTATGCCTATCCAAGAAGGTTTCGGCCCAATGGGTTTTGGAGGCGGACATCAAAGGCTGCTTTGACCATATCAATCATGACTGGCTTATCGCCAACGTCCCAACGGATAAGGTGGTTCTCCGAAAATGGTTGAAAGCTGGCGTGATTCATAAAGGCCAGCTACAGGCAACGGATGCCGGTACGCCACAGGGCGGGATTGTCTCGCCCAGCTTGGCAAATCTGGTTCTGGATGGGCTGGAGTCACAACTTAAGCAACATCTGGGTGTGACCAAGGCCAAGAAGCTGAAAATCAATGTGGTGCGTTATGCGGATGACTTTGTGATAACCGGAACCTCGCGAGAGGTGCTGGAAACTGAAGTCAGACCTTGGGTAGAGCAGTTCCTAGCATTGCGGGGGCTGCAGTTGTCACTCGAGAAGACGCGTGTCGTCCATATAAAGGAAGGCTTTGACTTTCTAGGTTGGAATTTCCGCAAGTACGATGGGAAGCTTCTGATCAAGCCAAGCAAGAAAAACGTGAAAGCGTTCTATAGCAAGGTAAGGGAGGTCATCAGTACCAGCAAAACGGTAAGGCAGGAGGATCTGATCCGACAGCTGAATCCGATACTGCGTGGCTGGGCGTTCTATCACCAGCCTGTGGTAGCTAAGAAAGCGTATAGCCGCATGGATTACATGATCTTTCTGGCTCTATGGCGTTGGGCAAAACGGCGACACCCTAAGAAAACACTCCAGTGGATCGGAGCGAAATACTTTAAACCCATGAAGGGGCGGAAAGGGGTGTTTGCTACCGCGACGATGAATGACAAGGGAGAGATGCGAACGATCGAGTTGTACTCGCTAGCGAGCACTCCGATCGAACGACACAAGAAGGTGAGTGGGGAGTACAACCCCTTCGATCCTTCTATGGAGGAAATGGGTGAGAAAAGGCGTATGGAACAGATGCTCAAAAGGCTGGCGTACCGTAAGCAAATCTTGAGCCTTTTCCAGAGTCAGAAAGGATTGTGTCCAATATGTAAGTTACCGATTACGAAGGAGACGGGGTGGCATGATCACCACATTCTGTACCGCACAAAAGGCGGTGGAGACTCCCTAAATAACCGGGTACTATTGCACCCCCTTTGTCACCAGCGGCTACACGCTCGCGGATTGACAGTGAACAAACCGGCTCCCCTTACCGGGGGTTTTGATTAGGCCCGAGCCGTATGCGGGGAAACTCGCACGTACGGTTCTTAGGGGGAGGTGGGCCAGTAATGGCCCATCTCTACCCGACATTCTGGGGTCGGAAACGGCCGGCTAACGTCTGTGCAACGAGGAATATCCATGCAAGTTTCTGTTGAAAATACTACTGCTCTCGAGCGCCGCCTGAGCATCACCGTGCCGGCAGAGCGCATCGAGACTGCGGTCAACAAGCGTCTGCAGCAGACTGCCCAAAAGGCCAAGATCGCTGGCTTCCGTCCAGGCAAAGTGCCAATGAGCGAAATCAAGCGCCGTTTTGGTGCTGATGCGCGCCAGGAAGCGGTAGGTGACGTGATCCAGGCTTCCTTCTACGAAGCCGTTGTTGAGCAAAAGCTGAACCCGGCTGGTTCGCCGTCGATCGAGCCTAAGTCCCTGGAAGCAGGCAAGGACCTGGAATACGTTGCCGTATTCGAAGTGTTCCCAGAGTTCACCGTTGCCGGTTTCGACGGTATCGCTATCGAGCGCCTGAGCGCTGAAGTGGCCGATTCGGACCTGGACAACATGCTGGAAATCCTGCGCAAGCAGAACACTCGTTTCGAAGTGGCCGACCGTGCCGCCCAGAACGAAGATCAGCTGAACATCGATTTCGTGGGCAAGGTTGATGGCGAAGTATTCGCCGGCGGCTCCGCCAAGGGTACTCAGTTGGTGCTGGGCTCCAATCGCATGATCCCGGGCTTCGAAGACGGCCTGGTTGGCGCCAAGGCTGGTGAAGAGCGCGTCCTGAACCTGACTTTCCCGGCTGACTACCAGAACCTGGACCTGGCTGGCAAAGCCGCCGAGTTCACCGTGACCGTCAACAGCGTTTCCGAGCCTAAGCTGCCAGAGCTGAACGAAGAGTTCTTCGCTCAATTCGGTATCAAGGAAACCGGTATCGAAGGCTTCCGCACCGAAGTTCGCAAGAACATGGAGCGCGAGCTGCGCCAGGCCATCAAGTCCAAGGTCAAGAATCAGGTGATGGACGGTCTGCTGGCCGCCAACCCGATCGAAGTGCCTAAGGCCCTGCTGTCCAACGAAGTGGATCGCCTGCGCGTACAAGCTGTTCAGCAATTTGGTGGCAACATCAAGCCTGATCAACTGCCGGCCGAGCTGTTCGAAGAGCAGGCCAAGCGCCGCGTCGTGCTGGGCCTGATCGTGGCTGAAGTGGTCAAGCAGTTCGACCTCAAGCCTGACGAAGACCGCGTTCGCGAAATGATCCAGGAAATGGCTTCGGCCTACCAGGAGCCTGAGCAGGTCGTGGCTTGGTACTACAAGAATGACCAGCAGCTGAACGAAGTACGTTCGGTTGTGCTGGAAGAACAAGTTGTGGATACTGTTCTGCAGAAGGCTAAGGTGACCGATAAATCGGTCTCTTACGAAGAAGCAGTCAAACCGGTCGAAGCACCACAAGCCGACTGATTGCCCAACTCGTTCGAAATACAACCATAAGCCAGCCTCGCGCTGGCTTATGTGTTTTCAAGACATGACTATTTGGGAGTAACTGCAGAGCATGTTCCGTAATTCCTATATTCAGCAGAACTCTGATATCCAGGCCGCAGGCGGCCTGGTCCCGATGGTTGTCGAGCAGTCCGCTCGTGGCGAACGCGCCTACGACATCTACTCGCGCCTGCTCAAGGAGCGAGTGATCTTTCTGGTGGGTCCTGTAGAGGACTACATGGCCAACCTGATCTGTGCGCAACTGCTGTTCCTTGAAGCGGAAAACCCGGACAAGGACATCCATCTTTACATTAACTCGCCGGGCGGTTCGGTGACTGCGGGCATGTCGATCTACGACACCATGCAGTTTATCAAGCCGAACGTGTCGACCACCTGCATCGGCCAGGCATGCAGCATGGGCGCATTCCTGCTGACCGCTGGTGCCGAAGGCAAGCGTTACTGCCTGCCGAACTCGCGTGTGATGATTCACCAGCCACTGGGCGGCTTCCAGGGCCAGGCATCGGATATCGAAATCCATGCCAGGGAGATCCTCTTTATTCGTGAGCGTCTCAACACGCTGATGGCCAAGCACAGCGGGCATACCTTGGAAGAAATCGAGCGTGATACCAACCGTGACAATTTCATGAGTGCCGAAGCGGCACGTGATTACGGGTTGATCGACGCAGTGATCGAAAAGCGCCCCGCTTAATATAAGCAGCTCAAAATAGGGCTGGTCGGCTTGTCCGATCACCGGCGGGCTTGAAAAAGCCCGCATAAGCCTTCATCTTGTGTTGCAAGCCTATCGGATTTGGATCGAACGAATGACTGACACCCGCAACGGCGAGGACAACGGCAAGCTGCTCTATTGCTCCTTCTGTGGCAAAAGCCAGCATGAAGTACGCAAATTGATTGCCGGCCCCTCGGTCTTTATCTGCGACGAGTGCGTCGACCTGTGCAATGACATCATCCGTGAGGAGGTGCAGGAAGCCCAGGCCGAAAGCAGCGCGCATAAATTGCCTTCGCCTAAAGAAATCAGCGGCATCCTTGACCAGTATGTGATTGGTCAAGAGCGTGCAAAGAAGGTTCTGGCCGTAGCGGTGTACAACCACTACAAGCGCTTGAACCAGCGTGACAAGAAAGGCGACGAAGTCGAACTCGGCAAGAGCAACATCTTGCTGATTGGACCTACAGGCTCGGGTAAAACCCTGCTTGCAGAAACCCTCGCTCGCCTGCTGAACGTTCCGTTCACCATCGCCGACGCCACCACCCTCACCGAGGCTGGCTACGTGGGTGAAGATGTCGAGAACATCATTCAGAAACTGCTGCAGAAGTGCGACTACGATGTTGAGAAGGCCCAGATGGGTATTGTCTACATCGACGAAATCGACAAGATTTCCCGCAAGTCCGACAATCCGTCGATCACCCGGGATGTTTCCGGTGAAGGCGTTCAGCAGGCACTGTTGAAGCTGATTGAAGGCACGGTTGCTTCCGTACCGCCACAAGGCGGCCGCAAGCATCCGCAGCAGGAATTCCTTCAGGTTGATACGCGTAACATCCTGTTCATCTGTGGCGGTGCGTTCTCCGGTCTGGAAAAGGTTATTCAAAACCGTTCCACCCGTGGCGGCATTGGTTTCAGTGCAGAGGTACGCAGCAAGGAAGAAGGCAAGAAGGTGGGCGAGTCCCTGCGTGAAGTCGAGCCTGACGATCTGGTCAAGTTCGGTCTGATCCCGGAATTCGTTGGCCGTCTGCCGGTCCTGGCCACGTTGGACGAGTTGGATGAGGCGGCTCTGATTCAGATCCTCACCGAGCCGAAAAACGCCCTGACCAAGCAATATGCCAAGCTGTTCGAAATGGAAGGTGTAGACCTCGAGTTCCGTACCGATGCACTCAAATCGGTGGCCAAGCGGGCACTGGAGCGCAAGACCGGTGCGCGTGGCCTGCGCTCGATTCTCGAAGGCGTGTTGCTCGACACCATGTACGAAATCCCCTCGCAATCCGAGGTGAGTAAAGTGGTGATCGACGAAAGCGTTATTGAAGGTAAGTCCAAGCCACTGTATATCTACGAAAACAGTGAGCCTGCTGCCAAGGCTGCGCCAGACGCGTAAGCGTTTTGCAGTTGCTTTACAAACAAGGGGCCTTTAGGGGCCCCTTAGTTTTTAGGACGCGTTTTGGCTGTACCGGTTTTCCTGCGTTTAACTGCTGGCAATAAGCTTGTTTTTTTTGCATGCAGCCCCCATCTTGGTTTCAAGCTTACTTTTCAACTGTCATAGAGGCGAAATCATGAAGACAACCATCGAATTGCCTCTCCTGCCGTTGCGTGATGTCGTCGTCTATCCGCACATGGTTATCCCGCTGTTCGTGGGGCGCGAGAAGTCTATCGAAGCCCTCGAGGCTGCGATGACGGGCGACAAGCAGATCCTGCTGTTGGCCCAGAAAAATCCTGCTGATGATGATCCAGGCGAAGATGCCTTGTATCGCGTCGGCACTGTTGCGACTGTGCTGCAACTGCTCAAGCTGCCGGATGGCACCGTCAAGGTGCTGGTGGAAGGTGAGCAGCGCGGCGCGGTGGAGCGTTTCATGGAGGTGGACGGCCACCTGCGCGCGGAAGTGGCGCTGATCGACGAAGCCGAGGCCCCTGAGCGCGAATCTGAAGTGTTTGTACGCAGCTTGCTTTCGCAGTTCGAGCAATATGTGCAGCTGGGCAAGAAAGTCCCGGCGGAGGTCCTGTCGTCCCTCAACAGCATCGATGAGCCAAGCCGCCTGGTCGACACCATGGCCGCGCACATGGCGCTGAAGATCGAACAGAAGCAAGACATTCTCGAAATCATCGACCTGTCCGCCCGTGTCGAGCACGTCCTGGCGCTGCTGGATGCCGAAATCGACCTGCTGCAGGTCGAGAAGCGCATCCGTGGTCGTGTGAAGAAACAAATGGAGCGCAGCCAGCGCGAGTACTACTTGAATGAGCAGATGAAGGCCATTCAGAAAGAGCTCGGCGACAGCGAGGAAGGCCACAACGAAATCGAAGAGCTGAAAAAACGCATCGATGCCGCTGGCCTGCCGAAAGACGCCCTGACCAAAGCCAATGCCGAGCTGAACAAGCTCAAGCAAATGTCGCCGATGTCGGCCGAGGCCACTGTGGTTCGGTCCTATATCGACTGGCTGGTACAGGTGCCGTGGAAGGCCCAGACCAAAGTGCGTCTGGACCTGACCCGCGCTGAAGACATTCTTGACGCCGACCACTACGGCCTCGAAGAAGTCAAAGAGCGCATCCTCGAATACCTCGCCGTGCAAAAGCGCGTGAAGAAAATTCGTGGTCCGGTGTTGTGCCTGGTTGGTCCTCCGGGCGTGGGTAAAACCTCCCTGGCCGAGTCCATTGCCAATGCCACTAACCGTAAATTCGTGCGCATGGCACTTGGTGGCGTGCGTGATGAGGCCGAAATCCGTGGTCATCGCCGCACATACATTGGCTCGATGCCAGGAAGATTGATTCAAAAGATGACAAAGGTGGGTGTGCGCAACCCGCTGTTCCTGCTCGATGAAATCGACAAAATGGGCAGCGACATGCGTGGCGATCCGGCGTCGGCCTTGCTCGAAGTGCTCGACCCCGAGCAGAACCACAATTTCAACGACCATTACCTGGAAGTCGACTACGACTTGTCCGACGTAATGTTCCTGTGCACCTCCAACTCCATGAACATTCCGCCAGCTTTGCTGGACCGGATGGAGGTGATTCGTCTGCCGGGTTACACCGAGGACGAGAAGATCAACATCGCGGTCAAATACCTCGCGCCCAAGCAGATTTCGGCCAATGGCCTGAAGAAAGGCGAGATCGAATTCGAAGTCGAGGCCATTCGCGACTTGGTGCGTTACTACACCCGCGAGGCCGGCGTGCGGGGGCTTGAGCGCCAGATTGCGAAGATTTGCCGCAAGGCGGTCAAGGAACATGCGCTGGAAAAACGTTTCTCGGTGAAGGTTGCCGCCGACTCCCTGGAGCACTTCCTGGGCGTACGTAAATTCCGTTACGGCCTGGCGGAGCAGCAGGATCAGGTCGGGCAGGTGACTGGCCTGGCGTGGACCCAGGTGGGCGGCGAGTTGCTGACCATCGAAGCCGCGGTGATCCCGGGTAAGGGTCAACTGATCAAGACCGGTTCCCTCGGTGACGTGATGGTCGAATCCATCACCGCTGCCCAGACCGTGGTGCGCAGCCGCGCCCGAAGCCTGGGGATCCCTCTGGACTTCCACGAGAAGCACGACACTCACATCCACATGCCGGAAGGGGCGACCCCTAAAGACGGCCCTAGCGCAGGCGTAGGCATGTGCACGGCCCTGGTCTCGGCCCTGACCGGCATTCCCGTGCGCGCCGATGTGGCCATGACCGGGGAAATCACCCTGCGTGGCCAGGTATTGGCTATCGGTGGCCTGAAAGAGAAATTGCTTGCTGCACACCGGGGTGGAATCAAGACGGTGATCATTCCTGAAGAGAATGTCCGCGACTTGAAGGAAATTCCTGACAATATCAAGCAAGATCTTCAGATTAAACCGGTTAAATGGATTGACGAAGTCCTGCAAATTGCGCTGCAATACGCGCCGGAGCCCTTGCCGGATGTGGCTCCGGAGATAGTCGCGAAGGACGAAAAACGCGAGTCTGATTCCAAGGAAAGAATTAGCACGCATTAATGCGTTAAAGCCTGGGGGCTTCCTTGACAGCTTTTTAGAGCCCTTGTTATAAAGCGGCTCTTAAGTGTCTGTAGGCCATTCAGCACTGGTTTTTGCTTTCACCAAAAAACTTAGAATCATACTCAATAGATATAAGGGGACTTAGAGTGAACAAGTCGGAACTGATTGATGCTATCGCCGCATCCGCTGATATCCCGAAAGCTGCTGCTGGCCGTGCGCTGGACGCAGTAATCGAATCCGTCACTGGCGCTCTGAAGGCCGGCGACTCGGTGGTACTGGTAGGCTTCGGTACTTTCTCTGTGACTGACCGCCCAGCTCGCACTGGCCGTAACCCACAGACTGGCAAAGCACTGCAAATCGCTGCTGCCAAAAAACCAGGTTTCAAAGCCGGTAAAGCCCTGAAAGAAGCCGTTAACTAAGTTTCGATCAAGCCTTTACCTACCCGGGTCCGACGCAGGTCTGGCCTGGCAGCGGAGCGGAAGCTGACCCACGTATCCATTGGGTCGCCACGCCGGGGGTGTGGGTTAAAACCCCCGTCCGCTCCGCCAGTTACGAGAAGGCGCATCCTCGGATGCGCCTTTCTTCTATCCGGACTCTACCCACGCTCCACGGTTGCCTAATTTTGAAGTTCAACCGTTTCTGGGGGACGCATGCTGCAGAATATCAGGGACAATTCACAAGGCTGGATTGCCAAGACCATTATCGGGATCATCGTCGCATTGATGGCGTTCACCGGTATCGAGGCCATTTTCCAGGCTTCGACCAACACCAAGCAGGACGTGGCCAAGGTCAACGGTGAAGTAATCACCCAGACCGAACTGAGCCAGGCCGTCGACATGCAACGTCGTCAGCTCATGCAACAGCTGGGCAAGGATTTTGATGCCTCCCTGCTGGACGAAAAATTGCTGCGCGATGCAGCCCTCAAGGGCCTGATCGATCGCAAGCTGCTGCTGCAAGGTGCGGCTGACTCCAAGTTCGGTTTCTCCGAAGCGGCACTGGACCAAGTGATCCTGCAGACGCCGGAATTCCAGGTCGACGGCAAATTCAGTGCCGAACGCTTTGACCAAGTGATTCGTCAACTGGGCTACAGCCGTCTGCAGTTCCGTCAGATGCTGACCCAGGAAATGCTGATCGGCCAGGTTCGCGCAGGCATCGCCGGCAGCGGTTTTGTGACCGACGCCGAGGTACTGGCATTCGCCCGCCTGGAAAAACAGACCCGCGATTTCGCCACCGTCAATATCAAGGCCAACCCTGCGGCGGTGAAGCTCACCGACGACGAGGTCAAGGCTTACTATGACCAGCACGCCAAGGAATTCATGACCCCGGACCAGGTAGTCATCGACTATCTGGAACTGAAGAAGTCGTCCTTCTTCGACCAGGTTACCGTCAAGGACGAAGACCTGCAGGCCGCCTATCAGAAAGAAACCGCCAACCTCGCTGAACAGCGTCGCGCGGCGCACATCCTGATTGAAGTCAACGGCAAGGTCAGCGAGGCGCAAGCCAAGGCCAAGATCGAGGAAATCCAGGCGCGCCTGGCCAAGGGCGAGAAGTTCGAAGCCCTGGCCAAGGAGTTTTCCCAGGATCCAGGTTCGGCCAACAATGGTGGCGACCTGGGTTATGCCGGCCCAGGCGTTTACGATCCGGACTTCGAGACTGCCTTGTATGCATTGAACAAGGATCAGGTCTCGGCGCCGGTACGCAGCAGCTTCGGTTGGCACCTGATCAAGCTGTTGGGTGTCGAGGCACCGCAAGTGCCGACATTTGCCAGCCTGAAAGACAAGCTGACCCGCGAACTCAAGACCCAGCAGGTCGAGCAGCGTTTCGTCGAAGCGACCAAGCAATTGGAAGATGCGGCATTCGAAGCTTCCGACCTGGCCCAGCCAGCCTCTGACCTCAAGCTGACCGTGCACACCTCCGCGCCATTTGGCCGTGAAGGTGGCGAAGGCATTGCGGCCAACCGTGCCGTGGTCACCGCTGCATTCAGCCCGGAAGTGTTGGATGAGGGTGCCAACAGCACCGCCATCGAGCTGGATCCGGAAACCATCATCGTGCTGCGTGCCAAAGAGCACCTCAAGCCTAAGCAACTGCCGCTGGAAAGCGTTGCGGCGGCGATCCGTACGCAGATGGCCAAGGAACGCGCCAGCGCGGCTGCCAAGGCTCACGCTGACGAGTTGATCGCCAGCTTGCGTGATGGCAAGACTCCGCTGAACCAGCCAGTCGATGGCCAGGCCTGGAAAGTCACTGAAGCGGCGACCCGTAGCCAGGAAACGATTGACCCAGCTGTTCTGCAAGCGCTGTTCCGCATGCCCAAGCCCGTGGCCAAGGACAAGCCGACCTTCACCACCGTGACCCTGGCTGACGGTAGCCTGGTGATCGTGCGCTTGAATGGTGTCAACGAAGCCGCCGCCCCATCGGACGAAGAAAAGGCGCAATACCGCCGCTTCCTCGCTTCCCGCGTGGGTCAACAGGACTTCGCGGCGTACCGCAAGCAGTTGGAAAGCAAGGCTGACATCAAGAAGTATTGATGTTGGTTTGAATAAAAGCCCCCGGCCTGAAAGGACCGGGGGCTTTTTTTATGTGTGTCCCGCCCTGAATGAGGTTTACACCTTCTGGCCTATCTTCAGGAGGACTCAAGGGATTGAGGTAGAAGGCGCAGCCTGTGATGCCCCGGCGAAGGCCAGTAGCATCAACAGCACCACCGCCCATGGAAACGCCGCAACCTCCCAGCCCTCAAGCAACACCCCGCCGACCAGCCCGCCGCCCGCTATCCCCAGGTTCCATACGGTCACCAGCATCGATTGCGCGGCATCCGCCGACGCGCCTGCCGATTTGGCCAGTGCGGTCTGCAACAATGCAGGCAGGCCGCCAAATGCCAGGCCCCAGAGGGCGATAGCCACGTAGATGACGGCGGGTATGTTGATCCAGAACGCCAGCGCCACGGCTATCAAGCCAAACAGCGCACAACTGATCAGCAGCAGTGTATGCAACCAACGATCAATCAACAGGCCGGCTAACCAGATGCTCAGCAGCGCCGCCAGGCCAAACACCAGTAGCACCCGGTCGATATCGGCGGTGATCGCGGCAGGCGCCAGCAGCGGGGCGATGTAGGTGTAGAGAATGTTGTGGGCGAGTACGTAGGTAAAGGTCACCCATAACACCGGACGAATACCTGGCAAGGTCAATACTTCACGCATTCCCAAGCGTTTTCCTGGCGGTTCGCCGGCAAAGTCCGGGAGCTGCCAGCGCGCCCAGATCAGCAGCACCAGCGTCAGCCCGGTCATGATCGCAAAGCTCAGGCGCCAGCCTGCAACGGTGCCTAGGAACGTGCCGGCCGGCACACCCAGGGACAAGGCCAATGGTGCGCCCAGCATCGCTACGGCGATCGCCCGGCCTTGCAAGTGCGGTGCAACCATCCGGCTTGCATAGCCTGCCAACAACGCCCAGAGCAGGCCGGCGAAGACCCCGGCAAAAAAGCGTGCACCCAGGGTCAGCCCATAGTGACTGGACAGCGCCGTGACACTGTTGACCAGCGCGAAACCACCGATGGCGACCAGTAGCAATGGCCGCCGACGCCAGCCTCGGGTCAGCAGGGTCAACGGTATCGCCGCAAGTAGCGACCCAAGCGCGTAGAGAGTGACCAATTGACCGACGAGCGCAGGCGATACGTCGAGGCCTTCGCCCATCTGCGGCAGGAGCCCGGCGGGCATGGCTTCAGTGAGGATGGTGATAAACCCGGCGCACGCCAGGGCCAGCAAGCCGCCCAGCGGTAGTACGTCAGGCTGGGCTGTCGTTGGGCAATCGGTCAGTGAAGGGCTGTTGCTCATAGCGCTCTATCCATGCAAAGGGGCAAGGGGGCAGAGTAGGGGGCTGTGAGCAACGGAAAAACAGGCTAAGGTTCCGAACTTATCGGACACCTATGTCCGTAATACTCAAGGATTCGTTCATGGACAGCCTGAGCAGTCTCTCGGTATTTGTGCAGGTGGCGGAGACTCGCAGCTTTACGGCTGCCGGTCGCGTTCTGGGGGTGTCATCGTCGGCGGTGGGTAAAAGCATCGCACGCATGGAAGAGCGCCTGGGCGTAAGACTATTTCACCGCAGCACGCGCAGTATCACCTTGACCAGTGAGGGTGCGCTGTTCCTTGAGCGCTCACGGCGCATCCTGGCCGAGGTCGAGGCGGCCGAGCAGGAGTTGACGCAAGCCGGGGCCATCCCTCGGGGTAAGTTGCGCATCAGTGTGCCGCAGGTGCGCGGCCTGTTGATGCCGGTGCTCAGCGACTTTATGCGCGCCTACCCGGCTATCGAATTGGATGTGGATTTTTCCGACCGTATGGTGGACGTGATCGAGGAGGGTTTCGATGCGGTGATTCGCACCGGTAAACCGGAAGATTCGCGCTTGATGGCGCGGCATCTGGGCTATTACCAGTTGGTGCTGGTCGGCACCCCCGGTTACTTCGACCAACATGGCACCCCGCAGCGGCCGCAGGACCTGAGCCGCCATGCCTGCCTGCGCCATAAGTTCTGCGCCACCGGCAAGCTGGAAAACTGGCCATTGCGCCAGGTGCCAGGCATTGCCGAGCCCACACTGCGCGCACCGCTGGTCAGTACCACCATCGAGTCCCTCAACCATGTGGTGCTTGAGGGGTTGGGTATCGCTTGCCTTCCGGACTACATGGTCAACCAGGCCGTGGAGCAGGGGCGTTTACAGCGTGTACTGGACGACTACCTCGAGCACCGTGGTAGTTTCTGGATGTTGTGGCCATCAAGTCGCCATGCCTCGGCCAAACTCCGCGTGTTTATTGACCATATGTGTGCCGGGCTTTTTCCTGTAGGCACCGATGTGTAGGCCTGTGACGTTTTACCGACAGGAATGCGCGCGCCAAGGCCTCGTTCTGTTGCACAATACCGCCCTGACTGTTTTCCTCAGGATTTTCAATGTCGACATCATTTCACTTGCGTAGCCTCGGGTTGGCGCTGGTGCTGGCGGGCGCCGCGGGCTGCTCGTCACCCAAGACCGCTATTTATGAACATGAAAATTTCGACGACTCTGGTACGTTTTCCCGGGATTACCCGGTCACTGACGTGGCAGCGTGCGAGGCCGCACGGCGTGCCCTGCTGAGCCAGGGCTACATCATCACCAGCAGCGATCCGAAACTGGTAGTGGGTAACAAGAGTTTCCAGCAGACCGGCGAGACTCACCTGCAAATCAGCTTCAACGTGGTGTGTGCCGATGACGGCAAGGGCAAAAACCACTCGACGATGTTCGCCAACGCCCTGCAGGACCGCTATGCGCTGAAGAAGGTCAACAACTCCGCAAGCCTGGGGGTGGGCGTGCTGGGCTCGGTGTCGATGCCGATTGGCTCCACCGATGACTCGATGGTGAAGGTGGCGAGCGAGACCGTCTCGGCGCCGAAGTTCTACGAGCGCTACTTTGCCCTGGTGGACGTGTTCCTGCCTCAGGAAGTCAAGAAGGCGGCGCATATTCCAGAGACGCCCAAGGCGGACCTGGGGGTACCGGAACCCAAGGTCGCCCCAGCGGCCGAGAAAACGCCAACGCCGAAGGAAGCACCCGCGGCGCCGGCCGCCTCGGAGCCGGTTGTACCTGCGCCGGAGGCTGCGCCGATTGCCCCGCAGGCAGAACCGACACCTGCGCCGACACCTGCGCCAACCACGTCGGACCTGCCGCCGCCGACAGAGCCGATTCCACCCCTGCCGACGCCTGCACAGTAAATCAGACCGCTACGGGATTGGTCTTGTCGACATTGATTCCGTAGCGCCTGATCGCCTCACTGACTTTGTCGCGTCCGATCAACCCGTCGTCGGCCAGCGCCTTCAGTGCCGCCAGCACGATGAAATGCCGGTCCACCTCGAAGAACTCGCGCAAGGTTTCCCGTGTATCCGACTGCCCGAAGCCGTCCGTGCCCAGCGCAACAAAGCGCCGGTTTGCCACGAAGGGGCGGATCTGGTCGGCGAAGAGCTTCATGTAGTCAGTGGCCACCACCACCGGGCCCATCTGTCCGGCCAGGCATTGTTCGACGTAACTCAAGCGCGGTTCACGTTCCGGGTGCAGCAGGTTCCAGCGTTCCGCTTCATGCCCATCACGGCGCAACTCGGTCAGGCTGGGCGCACTCCATACGGTGCTGTGTACGGCGAAATCCTTGTCGAGCAATGCAGCAGCAGCGATCACTTCCCGCAGGATCGAACCACTGCCCATCAATTGCACCTGTGCTTGCTGATGAGTACTCAGGGGATACAAACCCTTGAGAATGCCTTCTTCCACGGCTTCGGGCATTGCCGGGTGTGGGTAGTTCTCGTTGAGCAGGGTGATGTAGTAGTAAATATCCTCCTGCTCGACATACATGCGCCGCATGCCCTCGCGAATGATCACCGCCAGCTCGTAGGCAAAGGTCGGGTCATACGACACACAGCAGGGAATCACTGACGCCAGGATATGGCTATGCCCATCGTCATGCTGCAAGCCTTCGCCCATCAGGGTGGTGCGCCCGGCCGTGGCGCCCAGCAGGAAACCGCGCGCCCGTGCGTCGCCAGCCGCCCAGGCCAGGTCGCCGACGCGCTGGAAGCCGAACATCGAGTAGAAAATGTAGAAGGGTACGGTCATCAGGGCGTGGTTGCTGTAGGACGTACTCGCCGCGATCCAGGAGGAAATGGCGCCAGATTCATTCAGGCCTTCCTGCATGATCTGTCCGTCCTTACTCTCCTTGTAGTAGCTCAGTTGCCCAGCGTCCTGTGGGGTGTAGAGCTGGCCGACGGCGGAGTGGATACCTATCTGACGGAAGAGGCTTTCCATACCGAAGGTGCGTGATTCGTCCGGCACGATGGGTACGACCCGCTTGCCTAGGTGCGGATCCTTGAGCAGCGTGCCGAGGATGCGCACAAAGGCCATGGTGGTGGAGATGGCGCGCTCGCCGGTGTCTTTGAGCTGGGTGGCGAAGGCGCTCAGCTCCGGAATCTGCAGTGACTCGACGGCGGTGTGGCGCGCTGGCACATAGCCGCCCAACGCTAGGCGCCGTGCGGCGAAGTAGCGAGCCTCTTCGCTCTCGGCGGCTGGCTTGAGATAAGGGATTTCGGCCAACTGCTCATCAGGCACTTCCAGGCCGAAGCGGTCGCGGAAGGCTTTGACGGCATCGGCGCCCATTTTTTTCAGTTGGTGGTTAATGTTCTGGCCTTCGCCAGCTTCGCCCATGCCAAAACCCTTGACGGTTTTCGCCAGGATCACCGTGGGCTGGCCGGTATGACGCACAGCGGCTGCATAGGCGTTATAGACCTTGTCGGGGTCATGACCGCCTCGTGAGAGTTTCCAGATATCCTCGTCGGACAGGTCTGCAACCAGTGCCAGCAACTCTGGGTATTTGCCGAAGAAATGTTCGCGCACATAGGCGCCATCCTGGGATTTGTAGTTCTGATAATCGCCGTCCACGCACTCCATCATGCGTTGGCGCAGCAGCCCGCTCTGGTCTTTTTCCAGCAGCGCGTCCCAGCCACTGCCCCAGATCACCTTGATCACATTCCAGCCCGCCGCGCGGTAGAGGCTTTCGAATTCCTGGATCACCTTGGCATTGCCGCGTACCGGGCCGTCCAGGCGTTGCAGGTTGCAGTTGACCACGAAGATCAGGTTGTCGAGCTTTTCGCGCCCGGCCAGGGAAATGGCGGCCATTGATTCCGGCTGGTCCATTTCGCCATCACCGAGGAACGCCCAGACCTTGCGGCCCTGGTGCTGCTTGAGCGCGCGCAACTCCAGGTAGCGCATAAAGCGCGCCTGGTAGGCGGCGGTGATCGGCCCGAGCCCCATGGACACGGTGGGGAATTGCCAGAAGTCCGGCATCAATCGTGGGTGAGGGTAGGACGATAAGCCCTGGCCACCGGCCTCGCGCCGGAAGTTGTCCAACTGCGCTTCGCTGATGCGGCCTTCGAGGTAGGCACGCGCGTAGATGCCTGGGGAGGAGTGACCCTGGATGTACACCAGGTCGCCATCGAACGTGTCGGTGCGCCCACGGAAAAAGTGGTCGAAGCCGACGTCATACAGCACGGCGGCCGACGCATAGGTGGCGATATGCCCACCGACACCGGAATGTTTGCCGGCGCGCAGCACCATGGCCATGGCATTCCAGCGGATAAACGCATTGGTGCGGCGTTCGATGGCCAGGTTGCCGGGGTAGGGCAGCTGGCGGTCTACCGGGATCGTGTTGATGTAGGGCGTGGTCACCCGCCCGTAGAAGTCACCATGCCGCGCCACGTCGAAATCCAGCAACTGGTCGATCAGGTAGTGGGCGCGCGGGCGGCCTTCGGTGGACAGCACCGACTCGATGGACTCCAGCCACTCGCGGGTTTCCTGTGGATCGGCGTCGCGTCTGACTGTGTTATTCGGGGTCATGTGAGGCTCCAGGGTAGGCGGATTTCAAGTGGTGGGCTCCTTGTGGGAGTGTTGCAATATGATTGCAATTGCAACTACATGGGCGAATCTAGCGCGGGATGAGCTACTATTGCAACCTTCTTGAAATCCACCGGATGGTGTTGCATGTCGTCGAAAGAGCCCGATGTATGGTTCCGTTTTGTCAGGGCCCACAGGACGGTTATCCGTGAAATCGAGCGCCGCCTGGCGGCCGCCGACTTGCCGCCTTACGCCTGGTACGACGCACTGTGGGGCCTGGAAAGCGGCCCCGAAGGCACCCGCCGCATGCACGAGTTGGCCGATGTGCTGGCCATTGAGCGCTATAACCTCACCCGCCTGGTAGACCGCCTGGAAAAGGACGGCCTGGTAGTGCGTTCACGCTCCGACGGCGATGGTCGCGCGGCATTTGCGTCGATCACCGATGCCGGCCGGGCATTGCGTAAAAAAATGTGGAAGATCTACGAAAGCACGGTGGACGAGTTGTTCCTGTCGCAGATCGAACCGGAGCAGCGCCAGGCGTTTGCCGAGGCGTTGGAGCGTACTGCCGGGATGGCGATGGCGGCAGGTGTTCAAACCCGTGGCCGACGCAAGTCGGAAGCTTGATGCCGATCCCATGTGGGAGGGCGCAAGTCCCCTCCCACAATGGCGTGCATGCCTGTTCATTTCAGTGCATACCGGTTTATCGCCAGGTCCACCTGCCGGGCATCAATAAGCCCTTCTTCCGCCAAGGCGTTCAATGCCAATACCGCAATCCAGTAGCGACTGGGCGCGGTCGCCTGCACCGAACCGGCTCCCAGCGCCACGAACCGCGCATCCACATACGCCGCCAACTGATCGACAATTGCCTGCGGATAACCGGTGACGGCAATGACCGGCGCCGCATTTCCGGCCAGGCAATCGCGTAAATGGCAGCTGCGTTTGGGGGCCGTCGGATGCAGGCGATTCCAGCGTTCAGTGGTCGCCGCTTCACGGGCCAACCGCGTATAGCTGGGACAGCTCCACAGTTGGGCCGTGATCTTCCAATCCTCTTCCAACAATCGCGCCGCCTGGACGACTTCTTCCAGCGCCCGGCCTGCGCCGAGCAATCTCACATCCCATGAGGGACCGCCCTGGATCGGGTACATGCCCTTGAGCGCATCCTCACGGTCCTGTGCGCTCAAGGGCACTGCGCTTGCGTGGTCATGCAGCGCCAGGTAATAGAAGCCCGGTTGGCCTTCGACATACAGCGTGCGCAACCCTGCCAGCACAATCGCCTGGGCTTCCTCGCCCGAAGCCGGGTCGTAGGGCGTGCAGCGCGGATGGGTCGCCAGCCATATCGGCAGGGATGGTTGCGTGCCCTTGGGCCAGGGGGAGGCGTGGTTTTCGATGTCGTTGCACAAGATGCCGCGCTGCGTCGTCTCCTCCGTCAAGGCGCATAACTGCGCAGACGACACGGCGCTGTGCAGGTACAGCAGCGGTTTTTCCCCGGTATTGCGTGCGAACCAGCTGGGCCATCCATCTACGCGCCGGGAGTGGGACTGGCCGCGGATCACCCAGGCCTGTCGGCTGGATTCCAGGGTGTTGGCGATGCTCATCACGGTGTATAGCGGTGAGCGGCAGGCCGTTGTCGCACAACTCAAGGCGTCGAGACAGAGCTGCGCGGCGCGGGCGGTAGCGGTGGTCATAGGGAGGGCACCTGGCGACGAATGCCCTTACCTTAGTGGAAATCGGTATGTTATTGCAATTGCAATGATTGCAATTGTACTTAAAGCCTCCTGTGCTAAATCCGTATAACGCTGCTACGTTTAATCTTGGAGTGCAGGAACGTCATGACGTCGACATATTTTCGTCATCACGGCACTTTAGGCTGGCTGTGCAGGTCATTTGTCTGCAGCCGTTTTTAATTCAAAACAAGGAGCCCACCATGGACGATTACCAGGAAGAACTGCTGGAGTACCAGGCCTTTGAACTGGACCCTCTGGATCCGGCCGATGATGCCACCGAGCTGTAAGACCGACTTCAGGCGGAGTGCCGCTGACTGCGGCGAAATTCCCCTGGGGTCTGGTTGTTCCACCGCCTGAACGCCCGTTGAAAGGCTTGGGCCGAGGCAAAACCGAGCAAATAGGCGATCTCGCCGAACGCCAGTTCCGTATCGCGAATATACGTCATGGCCAGGTCGCGGCGGGTGTCGTTGAGGATTGCGCGAAACTGAGTGCCTTCTTCGGCCAGTTTGCGGCGTAGCGTCCAGGTGGGCAGCTTCAAGCGTGCCGCCACTTCTTCCAGGTCGGGTTCCCGGCCACCATTGAGCATCGGCCCGAGCAACCGGGTAATGCGCTCGCGCAGGCTGCGGGTGCGAGTCAGCTGCTCCAATTCCCTTTCACACAATTGCAGCAAGAGTTGCCACGTGCTTGGACAGTGCTGTGGGTTGCGCAGGGCCAGGGTTTGCTGGCTGAGGCGCAGTTGATTGATGTCGGCGCCGAAGTGGACCAGGCCGTCACCCAGCATGCTGTACTGGTCGCTGTACTCGGGGGCGTCGAATTCAATCTCGATGCGCTGTGCCTGCACCGGTTGCTGGGCCAGGCTCGACAGTTGGTGCAGCCACCCGGCGATGATCGAGTCCACCACAAAGCGGTTGTAGGCGTTGTAGGGGCTGATGGAATAGAAGCGCAGCCAGGCGCCTTCGGCATCCTCATGAAAACTCGATTGCCCGCGATAGTTGGAACCGTACAGCGCTTCGAAGCGTGTGAGGGTGCGCGCCGCTTCACGCACGTTGGGGGCTTGGGCGGCCGTGACCCCGGCCAGGCCGGCCTGGCTCAAGCGACTGAGTTGGCCCATGCGCAGGCCCAGGGCCGGGTCGCCGGTGAGTTGGATGGCGGCATGGCCCAGGCGCATATAGCGCGGGATCGACAAGCGCGCGCCCGCTTCGGCGAGGCGTGCCGGGTCAAGGCCGTATTGCAGCAGCAGGGGTTGCGGGTCGAGGCCGTGGCTGTGGATTGCGTCGGCCAGGGTGTGCACGAAGCCTACCGACAGATCCCCCAGGCGCACCGGTTTCACGGCATTACAACCAGATATTCAGCAAGCGTGCGCCGCGAGCGTCGCCGTCGGCGATGATTTGCCCGTTGCTGCTGAGGAAACTGTGCCCGGCAGTGCCCAGGTCCCAGAACTGCCCACGCAGGAACACGCTCATGCCGGCGCTGGCCTGGCTGATGGCGGGCTGGCTGATGAGGGTGAGACGGCGCCAGGCCTCGCCCTCGCTGAGCTCTTCGGGCTTGAGGCTGATTTCCGGTGGGGTGGACACACTTTTGAAGCCACGCCATGGGCGGTCCCAGGTGTCGCGACCGATGACAAACGCCGGCACCGCGATCAGCTGTGCGCCTTGTTCGTTGAGCTTGCGATAGTTGTCCGGGTACCAGCTGTCACTGCCGATCAGGATACCCAGGCGTCCAGCCGGGGTGTCGACTACGCTGACGATGGTTTCATCGCCCGGCTCGATAAAACCGCGCTCATCGTAGATCGGGTAGAGCTGGCGTTGCGGCTGGCCCACGGGCAAACCGTCGGCGGCAAACACCAGGCTGGCGTTGTACAGCGCACCATGGCCGACCTGCAAGTGACCTTGGCGGACACTGGGGTTGGGCAGGGCGATGGAGCCGGCCACCAGGGTCACGCCAAATTCCTTGGCCAGGCCGCCGAACAGTACCTGGTAATCGCGCGCCATCTCCGGGGCTTTCATGCGCAGGTAGGCATCGTCCATGCGGTTATCGCCGGTGGCACTGATCCAGGCGCGCAGGAACTGCAACGGGTTGCTGATCGACAGCCAATTCATCGCATCTTTGACATGGGTCGCTTGGTACAGCTCGTTTTTCTCGCCGCCGAGCATCAGCCAGGTGCCGATGTGTTCCGGCAGCACCACGATGGTCTTTTCATTGATCAGCCCCTGGTCGCGGGCTTTTTGCAGGTAGGCCGCCAGCTTCAGGTGCAGGCGTTCCAGGCTCTGGTAGTCGGCGGGGAACAGCTCGGGCTGGATGCCCAGCAGATTGCCGCGGTCGGCCGGCTGGCCTTCGTTGACGGCCAGGGTAATGCGCAGGTCGGACAGGTAATGCGCCACGGGGCGCTCCTGGGTCCAGACCAGATACGCGGCGATGGCGGCAACCAGGGCCATGGTGACGGTAAGAACGAGAAGTTTACGCATGGGGGAACAGACAACGGACCAAGTGCAGGGTTCGCACCTAGGGTAGGGCCCATGCCCCGGCTTGCCAAGGGGCACTGTGCATTTGGATCAATAACTTGTCAGTTTCAGTCATTGAGCCGTCATCCCTCGCCTCTTAGTCTGTGGGACATAAACCGATGACGGGCCCTACGAGCCTGCCACACCCCCGTGATGATCCGTTGTGGAGCTTGACCATGACCGCTGCTGCGTACCCGCACCTGCTGGCCCCGTTGGACCTGGGTTTTACCACCTTGCGCAACCGTACCCTGATGGGCTCGATGCACACCGGCCTGGAAGAGAAACCGGGCGGTTTCGAGCGCATGGCGGCCTATTTTGCCGAGCGCGCCCGTGGCGGCGTGGGCCTGATGGTCACCGGCGGCATTGGCCCGAACGACGAAGGCGGGGTGTATGCCGGCGCGGCCAAGCTGACCACCGAGCAGGAGGCGCAGAAGCACAGGATCGTCACGCAGGCCGTCCATGACGCGGGCGGCAAGATCTGCATGCAGATCCTCCACGCTGGCCGTTATGCCTACAGCCCCAAGCAGGTCGCGCCGAGTGCGATCCAGGCACCGATCAACCCGTTCAAGCCCAAGGAGCTGGACGAGGCGGGCATCGAAAAGCAGATCCAGGATTTCGTCACCTGCTCGCTGCTGGCTCAGTCCGCCGCGTACGACGGCGTGGAAATCATGGGCTCCGAAGGCTACTTCATTAACCAGTTCCTCGCCGCTCATACCAACCACCGTACCGACCGTTGGGGCGGCAGCTACGAAAACCGCATGCGCCTGGCGGTCGAGATCGTGCGCCGGGTGCGCGAAGCGGTGGGCCCGAACTTCATCATTATCTTCCGCCTGTCGATGCTCGACCTGGTCGAAGGCGGCAGCACCTGGGAAGAAATCGTGCAGTTGGCCAAGGCCATCGAGCAGGCCGGCGCCACGCTCATCAACACCGGGATTGGCTGGCACGAAGCGCGTATCCCGACCATCGCGACCAAGGTCCCCCGTGGCGCCTTCAGTAAAGTCACCGCCAAGTTGCGTGGCGCGGTGCAGATTCCGCTGATCACCACCAACCGCATCAACACCCCGGAGATTGCCGAGCAGATCCTTGCCGAAGGCGATGCCGACATGGTCTCGATGGCACGACCGTTCCTCGCTGACCCGGAGTTCGTCAACAAGGCCGCTGCCGGTCGCGCCGATGAAATCAACACCTGTATCGGCTGCAACCAGGCCTGCCTGGACCACACCTTTGGCGGCAAGCTGACCACTTGCCTGGTCAACCCGCGGGCGTGCTACGAGACCGAGCTGAACTACCTGCCGGTGAAACAGATCAAGAAAGTCGCCGTGGTCGGCGCCGGCCCCGCAGGCCTGGCAGCGGCTACCGTGGCGGCTGAGCGCGGCCATCAAGTCACGTTGTTTGATTCCGCCAGCGAGATCGGCGGCCAGTTCAATATCGCCAAGCGCATACCGGGCAAGGAAGAGTTCTTCGAAACCCTGCGCTACTTCAAGCGCAAGCTGCAGACCACCCACGTCGAGGTGAGCCTCAACACCCGTGTGGATGTCGCGCAACTGGTGGCGGGCGGCTATGACGAGATCATCCTGGCCACCGGCATTGCGCCGCGTACCCCGGCGATCCCGGGTATCGACAATGCCAAGGTGCTGAGCTACCTGGACGTGATCCTTGAGCGTAAGCCGGTGGGCAAGCGCGTCGCGGTGATCGGTGCCGGTGGCATCGGCTTTGATGTGTCGGAATTCCTCGTGCACCAGGGCGTCTCCACCAGCCTGGACCGTGATGCGTTCTGGAAAGAGTGGGGCATCGACACCCAACTGCAAGCCCGTGGCGGCGTGGCCGGGATCAAGCCCGAGCGTCATGCACCGGCGCGCGATGTGTTCCTGCTGCAACGCAAGGCTTCCAAGGTCGGCGACGGCCTGGGCAAGACCACCGGCTGGATTCACCGCACCGGGTTGAAGAACAAGCAGGTGCAGATGCTCAACAGCGTCGAATACTTGAAGATCGACGATGAGGGCCTGCATATCCGCATCGGCGCCGAGGGCGAGCCGCAGCTGTTGGCGGTGGACAATATCGTCATCTGTGCCGGCCAGGATCCGTTGCGCGAATTGCAGGACGGCCTGGTCGCCGCGGGCCAGCACGTGCACTTGATCGGCGGTGCCGATGTGGCGGCCGAGCTGGACGCCAAGCGCGCCATCAACCAGGGCTCGCGCCTGGCGGCCGAGCTGTAAGGAACCGAGGCGGGGCGGTGTTAGACTACCGCCCCTTTTTCATGCAGATGTTCCCCCGATGGGTCCCTTCGATTGGCTTCCCTGTGCGCCGCTTGAACCCTTGCCGCTGGACTGGCTGATCGGGGTTGAACTGGCCGTGCTGCGCCTGGACCGCATCGACCCGCTGATCAGCGGCAACAAGTGGTTCAAGCTCACCGGGCACTTGGCCCAGGCGCAACAGGCCGGTGCGAACGGAATCATCAGCCTGGGCGGAGCGCACTCCAACCATTTGCACGCGCTGGCGGCGGCGGGCAAACGCTTCGGTTTCCCTACCGTCGGCCTGTTGCGCGGCCATCCTCAAGACACCCCCACCGTGGTCGACCTGAAAGCCTTCGGCATGCAGTTGCATTGGCTGGGGTATGGCGGCTATCGCGCACGTCACGAACCTGGATTCTGGGCACCATGGCGTGAGCAGTATCCGGACTTACATCCTGTGCCCGAAGGCGGCGGCACGCTCTGCGGGGCGTCGGGGTGTGGCGTGTTGGTCGAGCAGGCTCGCGCCCAGTTGGGCAACCTGGGGTGGGCGGATTACACGGCCTGGTGGCTGGCGGCGGGCACTGGCACCACCCTGGCGGGCCTGGTGCTGGCAGAGGCAGGTGCGCATCCGGTGTTTGGCGCAATGGCGGTGCCGGATGATCACGGTGTCGCGCAAAACGTGCAGGCCATCGTGCAGCAGGGATATGAACTGCTGGACGCCAGCCGGGGTGGGTTTGCCAAGGTCGACCCACTCCTGCTCGACTTTATCGACGCCACCGAACAGGCCTGCGGTGTGCCGCTCGAGCCGCTGTACACCGGCAAGGCGTTGCTGGCGTTGAAGCAACAGGTCGAGGCCGGACGCTTCGGTCGCGGCACTCGCCTGATCTTCATCCATACGGGCGGCTTGCAGGGCCGTCGTGGGATTGGCGCCTAGCGCTTGGGCATCATGCGCAACACCGTGTTATCGCGCATGAAGTAATGGTGGTAAAGGCCGGCCACCGCGTGCAGCCCGATCAACCAATAACCGATCGAACCGCCCAGTTCGTGCCATTCCTTGATCTGCTTGGCCAGGTCCTTGTTTTCACCGATCAGCGGCGGTAACTCGACCCCGTAGAACATCACGGAATGCCCTTGGGCGCTGACGATCAGCCAACCGGCGATCGGCATGCCGATCATGAACACATACAGCGCCAGATGCATCAGGGTCGCCAGCGAGGACTGCCATTGCGGGGGGGCCGGAACGATCTTCGGTGCAACGCCCAGGCTGCGTGCAAACAGGCGCAGCCACACCAGCACAAACACGGTCAGGCCGAACATGAAGTGCATTTCGACGATCAACGCCCGCCCGCCACTGCCTTTGGGAAAGATCCCGCGAAACTCAATGCAGGCGTAGACCACCGCCAGCAACACCACCATCAACCAGTGCAACGCAATCGACATGGTGCTGTAGCGTGTATCGGAATTTTTCCACGGCATCGCTTTCTTCCTCACTCATCAGGGCAAACCTCCGTTCTTTGGCGACGAAGTCCTTTTACTGTAAGCCTGTTTTGCCGGATTTGCCCGACGCGAATGCCGTTGTGTTGACCTTGATCAGTGCGCTTGCGGCATTTCACCGCGCGCCAGGCGCTGGTTGATGTCCGTGATCACCGCCGGCAGGTCGCTGATGGTGTCGATCAGGTAGTGCGGGCGCGAGGCTTGGAACAGCGTCTCGATGCGCGTGCGTTCGCTGGCCAGGGTGGCGCTGTCCAGTGCGCGAAATTGCGCGTAGGTCAGGCCCAGGGCGTTGCCGGAGCAGGTCAGGGCCACGGTCCACATCCCGGCGCGGCGGCCTTCGAGAATGCCCGGGACGGTGTCGTCGACCTTGACGCAGGCCGCCACATCGTCAATGCCCAGCGCGATCACGTTGGCCAGGGCCTGGGCCGGCCATGGACGGCCATTGGGGACTTCGTCAGTGGCAACCACGTGGTCGGCGCTATAGCCGTTGCGGGCCGCCAGGGCGACAACCTTGTCCATCACTGGCTTGGGGTAGCCCGAGCAGGAACCGATCTTGATCCCCTGCGCACGCAGCGCCGCGATGGTGTCGAGGGCGCCAGGGATCAGGGCCGAGTGCGTGGCGATTTTCTCGATCTGCAAGGGCATGAAGCGCTGGTAGATGGCGGTGACGTCGTCATCGCTGGGCGTGCGGCCGAACACCTTGCGGTAGCGCTCGGCGACCGCCGGTTGGTCGCAGAGGGTGCGGATATGGTCCCACTTGCCCATGCCCATCGGGCCACGGGCTTCTTCGATCGAGACGTGTACGTCGAACTCGGCGAAGGCTTCGACAAAGATCTGCGTGGGGGCGAACGAACCGAAGTCGACTACGGTGCCAGCCCAGTCGAGGATGACGGCCTGGAGGGTGTTGGGGGTTTGATAGTTCATGGGTCGAATCCTGTGGGTCATGGGGAGAATCAAATGTCCAACACTTCCATCTCTTGCAGCACCTGGGCGACCGCCGCCACCGCCGTCTGCATCTCGGCGATATCGACGTGGCCGATGCAGCCGACACGGAAGGTCTCGACCTCGGTCAATTTGCCGGGATACAGAATGAAACCCTTGGCCTTGACCCGTTCGTAGAACACCTTGAACTGGTAGCGCGGGTCTTTTGGCGCGTGGAAGGTGACGATGATCGGCGCCTGGATCGCTGCCGGCAGGAAGCTGCGCAGGCCCAGTTCGGCCATGCCGTCGAGCAACGCCTGGCAGTTGTTGGCGTAGCGCTGATGGCGCGCGGGCAGGCCGCCCTCTTCGTGGTAGTGCAGCAGCGCTTCGTGCAGGGCGGCGACCACGTGGGTGGGCGGGGTGAAGCGCCACTGGCCGGTCTTGGCCATGTAGCTGTGCTGCTCGAACAGGTCCATCGCCAGGGAGTGGCAGTTGCCTTGGGCGGCGGCCAGCGCCTGTTTTTCGGCGAAGACAAAGCCCATGCCGGGCACGCCCTCCAGGCATTTGCCCGAGGCGGCGATCAACGCCTCGAACGGCACTTGGCGGGCATCGATCGGCAGTGCGCCGAACGAGCTCATGGCGTCGACGATCAGGCGCTTGCCGTGGCGTTTGACCACTTCGGCGATCTGCGGCAGCGGATTCAGAATGCCGGTGCTGGTTTCGCAGTGGATCAAGGCGACGTGGGTGATGGCCGAGTCGGTGTGCAGCAGGCGGTCGACGTCGGCGGCGGTAGTGGGTTCGTCCTCGGCGGTCGCAAAGGTGCTGAACGTACGGCCGAGTACTTCACAGATCTTCGCCAGGCGTTTGCCATAGGCGCCGTTGATCAGCACCAGCACCTTGCCGTCGCGGGGCACCAGGGTGCCGATGGCGGCTTCGACGGCGAAGGTGCCGCTGCCTTGCAAGGGGATGCAATGGTGGCTGTCGGCACCGTTGAGGATCGCTAGCAGTTGCGCGCAGGTGCTGGCAGTGAGTTGGTTGAAACGCTCATCCCATGATCCCCAATCCACCATCATTGCCTCGCGAGTGCGGGCAGAGGTGGTCAAGGGGCCAGGTGTCAGCAGGATCGGCGCGGCAGTGCTCATCTCAAGTCCTTGCAAGCTGGTTGGGGGTGAAGCTACGGCGCCTAAATTGCAGTTTGGCTTGTTATCAATCAAATTGTTTGTTGTTATGCGAGCTATCAGTCAGGCCGATAGCCAGGTCAATCCCCATGAATCTGTTCCAATTGCGCGCATTCGATGCCGTGGCCCGCGAGGGCAGCTTTACCCGTGCGGCAGCGCGGCTGTTCATCAGCCAGCCGGCGGTTACCGGGCATATCAAGGCCCTGGAGGAGCACTACCAGATCCCGCTGTTGCGTCGCACGGCGCGGCGGGTCGAGTTGACCGAGGAGGGCGCGCGCCTGGCGGCGATCACGCGCGCGATCTTCGGCCTGGTCGACGAGGCGCAGACCCTGCTGGAGGCCAATCGACAATTGCTCTCCGGGCGCCTGGAAGTGGCGGCGGACGGCCCGCACCTGGTGATGCCGATGATTGCCAGCCTGCGTGCGCGTTACCCCGGCATCACCGTCAACCTGCGCTTGGGCAATGCCCAGGAAACCCTGGCGGCGTTGCTGGCCGAGCACGTGGATGTAGCGGTGCTGACTGAGGTGGAGCCGCGCAATGGCTTGCACCTGCACCCCTTGGGCGAGTCGCGGATTTGCGCGTTGGTACCGGCCAGCCACCCGTGGGCGACGCTGCCCAAGGGCATTGGCCTGGAGCAATTGAACGAGGTGATCATGGTGCTGCGCGAGCCCGGCTCCATCACCCGACGCACCTTCGACGACGCCTGCCTGGCGACCAATGTGCAACCCAGGGTGTTGCTGGAACTGGACAGCCGCGAGGCGGTGACCGAAGCCGTCGCGGCTGAATTGGGGGTTGGCGTGGTGTCGTCGATGGAGGTCAGCCAGGACCCGCGCGTGCAGGCGGTGCCGATCCGCGGCGAGGGGCTGCTGAACCGGCATATGCTCGGGTGCATGGAGCGGCGCCGGTCGTTGCGTTTGATTCAGGCGTTCTTCGAGCTGGCGCCGATGAGGGGCTTGGTGCCGGAGCAGGATGCGACGATCAAACCCTTGCGAACCTGAGGGGTATGGCCGGTTTTTGGTGGATCAGAGCGTTTTTGCCCTATAAACTCTGCCCCCAAAGCGCCGGCCAGTAGACGTTTCGGCGCGATGGACGAGAAGAGAGTGAGTCATGGGCGCACAGTGGAAAGTCAAACATAAAGAAGCGGCAGCCAATGCCAAGGGCAAGATCTTCGGCAAGCTGGTGAAAGAGATCACCATCGCCGCGCGCAATGGCGCCGACACGGCGACCAACGCCCACCTGCGTCTGGTGGTGGAACAGGCCAAAAAGGCTTCGATGCCCAAGGAAACCCTGGACCGCGCCATCAAGAAAGGTGCCGGCCTGCTGGGTGAAACCGTGCAGTACCACCGCGTGACCTACGAAGGGTTCGCCCCGCACCAGGTGCCGTTGATCGTCGAGTGCGTCACCGACAACATCAACCGCACCGTGGCGGAAATCCGCGTGGCCTTCCGCAAGGGCCAACTGGGGGCTTCCGGCTCCGTGGCCTGGGACTTCAACCACGTTGGCCTCATCGAAGCGTCGCCGGACAGCCCGGACGCTGATCCGGAAATGGCCGCGATTGAAGCCGGCGCCCAGGACTTCGAAGAGGGTGAAGAAGAAGGCACCACCCTGTTCATTACCGAGACCACCGACCTGGACGCCGTGCAAAAAGCCTTGCCGGAGCAGGGCTTCACCGTACTGTCGGCCAAGCTGGGCTACATCTCGAAAAACCCGGTGAGCGGCTTGACCGACGCGCAGATGGCGGAAGTCGAAGCCTTCCTCGAAGGTCTGGACAACCATGACGACGTGCAGGATATGTTCGTCGGCTTGGCAGGCTGATTGAGAGCTGAATAAGCTCGGCTTGAATGTGGGAGGGGGCTGGCTCGCGATGGCAGTGGGTCAGCCAACATACCTGTCAACCGTGCCACCGCCTTCGAAGCCTCGCTAAAGCTCGACATCTCCCACAGGGGA